>NZ_JAKFZO010000009.1:0-204960 GCF_021654175.1 Pseudoalteromonas sp. MMG024 | reverse complement strand
AGCTCTTGCACTAGAGCTTGAACCAAATAAAAAGTATTTTAAGGATACTGTCAGAGCTAGAGTTGAATCTGTTGAAGCGACAGATGCCGAAATATTTAATTTCGTGGAGCAGTTCGGTGAAAATGAGAGAAGAATAAAGCTCACCAGTAATGAGTCATTAGCTAATGAAATTGGGGCTACAATAGTTTATTCGATGGAGTATTACCGAGATAAATATTTTGGACGAAAGAATCATTTAACAACTCATCATGTACCAGCAGCAGTAACATATAAAACACCTTATGGCTATTTGGCAGGAGATTCACAAGGTGAATTTGGTGGCGAACTTGTTTTTGTCGATAACTCTGGCTCAGTCCAATTGATTCAGGATATGAATGTAGAGGATATCTACGAATTTAAGTTTGGTTATGTTGTAACCGAAGGTTTAAGCCATATGTCCAGTGACAATGGAATGCTCTACCTTGTAACGTTCTTGAATAAAAAACCACATTTGACCAAATTGTTCGGTTTAATTGGAGCACCTAAAAGCAGTTTAAAACTTGCCAACGGCGACTTATTAATAAATTCTCGAGAAGGTAGCCAAATTTTAAAAAGTGATGGTTCTTTAGTAAGGGTGTCATGCAAAGGCAGCTAAAAAATAGTTTAAAAGTGGACAAATTATCAAGGCATTAATGCTAGGACTCGATGGAAATCGAAATATTAAAAGTACGGAGAAAATAAATGGACTTTAACCAAACTAAACAAATTCTTGAAACTGTCGCATCCCATGGTAAATCTGGATGCGGTATTATAACTTTGGCAAATCAAACTAATATTAGCCAATCACAACTGAGAGAGTTTCTCGATTCTAATAATGATTTTTTCTGCCAACTAAACAATAAATCCACCTATACACTAAACGCATTTGGTAAATACAAGGGCTCTGTTGAAGCTATGTTGCAATCTGTTTCAGAGCGCAATGAAAAAACAAAGTTAAATCAATTGATTTTGGTTGCATGTGTCGCTTTTGCTTTTGGGTATATTTTAGGCGGCATATAATAAGTTGCTAAAGCACATTTCGGCCAAAAATACTGCCGGACTAAGCTATAACGACACCATTTAGCAAAGCGGAATTGCATTTAATAAAACCAAACAAGGAAGTAAAACATGATTAAAAAGATAATCTCTATCTTAATAGCAATACTAGGTGCTTGGATGTACCTTCATGATGACCCCATTTTTGGCGTTATTCTTGTCTTTACTGCTCTTTTAATTTATCGACATGCTGACTTGGGAGTAAGTGCTTATTCCGAATTTGATTCATCGTCTGATTCTAGCTCTAGCTCGGGAAGCGACGGTGACTCGGGCGGAGATTAGATTCCGCTGCAACAAGCTGGATAAATGAGACAAACAATAGTTGGCTGTTGCTTATGTTTTGCCAATTTAAGCCAACTATTTTTATTTCATTAAAACACGGCGATACATTGGTAAAAAATCAGCATAAAACGTCTAACAAATATTCCAGCTTTAAGTGGTTTTAAAGAAAAAATTCCAGAGTTAGGTGAGTAAGTAAAGTTAAAAACAATAAACCCATTATTAATCAACATACTTTTGAGTAATAAATTCTTAGCGCTACATGGTAAAACATTAGAAATACGCTAAGCTCTGCTAATATAATAGGAAAGAGCATAACGTGATTACAGGGTTAGTGTATCTCAGTGAAGCAACAACATTTTTTGATGAATTAGACCTTAACTGTCTTTTAATCAATGCTGCTAACACCAATCAAAAACACTCAATTACCGGCTTTCTTTATTTTAAAAATGGCCAATTTGTTCAATATATTGAAGGCCCAGCCAACGCATTAGATGAATTATTTGTGAAAATAAAATCAGACAAGCGCCATAGAGTCATAACGGTTATCGACCAAATAGCACTTGATGGCAGGTTATTTCCGGAGTGGTCAATGGCGTATTTTGCCTCGCCAGATGATTCTGATTCGCTAGGTGGGCAAATCTTTTTAAATATGACTCGCTTTATTAGCGATTACGATATGACCCAAGGCGCTAAAAAAAATGCGCTCATAAATCTGCTCGGAACAGTAAAACAACTCAATCACTCATAACTTATCACCATCAAATATTTGCAATATCAGTACCTTTTCCTCCACTTGCAAGCAAAATTCACCTTATTTAATCCATACTTTTGAAGCATAACCTTTCCCATTTAAAGACCAAGTTAGCATAAAACTATACTCTAAATAGTTGATAAAAATAGCAATGCTTCTAAACTATATATATACCCTGCTCATCTGTAATTTAGTATGATTTTCAATCACCTTATGACCTGCATGCTCTTTATTTCGTTACTTATTTTGAGTGGGTTACCGTTTAAAACATACGCACAAACACTGAGCTCTGAAGCTGACCTTTTCTCCTTATCCATTCAAGAATTAATGGACATCGAAATTGATATCGCATCCAACGATAAAAAAGGCATAAACGAACAACCAAGTGTCATAACATTAATCACTCGCAGTACCATTGAAAGTTCTGGTGCGCGTTACTTAAAAGATTTATTAAAACAGGTACCTGGGTTTTGGCTTGGCACCGATACCTTGGGCACATTCTCGGTAAGCTTTCGTGGTATTTGGGGCATGGAAGCAAAAATATTACTGATTATTGACGGCATTGAACAAAATGAAATGGCATTTGGCTCACTGGTTTTGGGAAATCGCTATCCTGTAAGTAATATCTCTCAGGTAGAGATCATTCGTGGTCCTGGGTCCGTTAAATATGGTGGTCAAGCTGCTTTAGCTGTAATCCGCGTCACCACACTCAACCAAGCAACCGGCGACAATAAACTCAATCTGATGACAGACATTGGTAAATCCGGTTTTCATAATGGCATTGTTGGTTTTACTCACTCGGGCGAAGTAACACTTAAATCTTCCCAGTTAGAATATGGGCTTTCTGGTAGTTTAGGCTATGGTGATTACAGTAATGCCACTTGGCAAGCGCTGGACGGTTATCAATTTAACCTGCAAAACAATAGCAACTCGCAACCGACTAACCTAAGCATGAATCTGCGCTATAACGGTTGGGATTTAAATGCACAATATGAAAAGTTAAAACAAGAAGACCGCCTATTGTTTGGCGACTCGGGGTTATTTTTTTCGCCAAACCAGCGTTACACGCAAGCCAATGAGTTAACCTTTTTACATCAAGCGATTAGTTTAGGTAAAGAGTGGCAGCTTAATGATAAGCTCGCGCTAAGCAGTAAATTAACTTACACCAATCAAAAGCCATGGAATAGCCAAGGGCAATATGGTCATGATCTCTCACGCAAAATAAACCGCTCACGCGTTGATGTTCAAGGTTTGTATGCATTAGCTGATAATACCAGTCTCTTGATTGGCTCTCATTATTATTATGAAAAAGCCGAGGTGAGCCAATCTTACATTTTCGACCCAACAGTACGATATTTTGGCAGCAATAACGCGTCAAATAATGATTATTCGTTGTACGCCCAATACGAATCGGATTGGGATTTTGCCAACATACTTGCCGGTATCCGCTACGAAAATCACGACTTAGCGGGGCCTGAGCTGGTACCTAGGCTGTCACTGACCAAAACTTGGGACAAGCTTCATACAAAATTAATCTACAACGAGGCATTTAAAATACCGCAATTTGATACCGTAGCTAGTGCACACAATGCAGGCACTCCCATATTAGATCCAGAAACCAGTAAAAGCTGGGAAATGGAAACAGGTTATCAATTAACCGAAACGACGTCACTCGTAGGTAACTTATATTTATTACAAGTAGATAATTTTATTGGTTTTAATCCGCAATCAGCCAGTAATACAACTCTCGGTGATTTTAGAACAATGGGTATGGAGCTGCAACTTAAGTGGCAATTAGATAAGCTCCATTTCAATGCGAATTATTCATACTTTACCGTTGAAAAAAGTAATATTGATTCCTTCACTATTCCATCAAACAAAGATGCGGTTTTGGGTATTCCAAACCATATGTTTAAGGCTGATTTCCACTATCGTTTTACTGCCAATTCGCGCTTTCATCTACTGGGTAGAGTTATTTCGGGTCAATATGCTTGTACTAATGATCCAAACTTTATCTGCGGCGAGCCAGAAAAATTAGATACGATTTATGATGTTGATGCTTTCTATCAATTTAGAACCACTCATACGTTATGGAATTTTGGCATCAAAAACCTCTTTAATAGCAATGTGTATGCGGTACAACCCTTTAAAGGGGGCCAATCACCTATAAACTACGAAAGCACACGCGTAATGTTGGATTTTCAGTATTCGTTTTAACTAAAGCACATGATTTACTAATATACACACGTGACTTGTTCAAACGTTAAAAGGGTGTTGCAGATGCGCTTTGCTTTTGCTACTTTTAGCATCCGTTAGGAAGTAAGGACGACCTTACCGCTCCATTTTCATCGGGGACGGCCCCACCCAATTTAATTAGGTGGCGTTATGTTTCTGAGTTATCTCGCGCTTTTTGGTGCATCACTTTTCGAAATTTTATGGGTTGGGCTACTCGGCGCTCACACATCCGCAAAATCTCATTTTTATACTCTTCAACTGTGCACTTACATGGCTTTATGCTTGCATCTGCTTGGCGTTGCCAGTAAAACAATTCCAATAACGTTATCGTATACTATTTGGGTTGATCTTGGCATTTTAGGGCAAGCAATTATTCAACACTTCGTGTTTAAGAACACCCTGTCGATTACTGCTTGGGTATTTACATGCAGCCTCACTATCAGTGTTTTGGGGTTACTTTTTTCACAAACAAAGCATGGAGTTATGTAATGAAAACCATATTGCCAATTATTTTATCCATTTTACTTGGTGTTGCTAACGGTGCCTCTGCGAAAAACAGTAGCCACCCGCATAACGCACGAGTTGGTTTACATGGCATGCTGCTTTTTTCAGATGGGCAATCACTTTATGCGTCACACTTACCTATGTTTCATGCTCCCCACGACATGCAGTTAATTGTGCGTTTTGAGCTCGCAAACAGTGTAAATCACACTAAGTTGCGAAATGCGCTAGCAAATAGCTCAAATTATTGGACGCTATCGCCAGAACGATTTGACCTAACCCAGCTAGCCCAAGATAAAAAAGGAATATGGCAGTTTACGGCTGATCTATACTCAGATCATTTTGAACGCGGTGGAACGCTTGAATTACCTCACCAAAACATCATTGTGAAAGACGTTATTTTTAGACAACAGCTTAATCCGGATATGCCAAAAACTGCGGAATACATTCGCCTCACTCCCAATGGCGTAACAAGGCAATTCTATGCCCGTATTATTGAAGGTAAACCTGGAGTTGATCACTTTTTTTGGATTAACAGCGCATCATCGCTAATGCAAAAATTTAACATAGAAGGTATGAGCACACACCTTAGTAATGAGGAAATTGCACACCAACTCAATGTTAATCCAATCAAAGTTCACGCATACTACCTAGAGCATGGCGATTTAAAATAGTGTTTAAGGTAGTTAATACCATTTTTAGCAAAGAGTGCTACTAGCCCGCGGTATAAATAAACTTGATTAAGTACCAGCGCGTATTAGCCTTTTTGCTCTAATTATTTGTGACCAAAACATAAATAAGATTTATAGAACCCTAATCGATAGCAGGAAGCGACATGAACAATGAAGTACAAAAGCGTTTGCGTACTTACCCTCTTCACGTACAGCAACGTTTAGAAGAATTACGCAGCCTAATATTTTCACTGGCAACAGAATTAAACTTAGGCGATGTTGATGAATGTTTAAAATGGGGCGAGCCAAGCTACAGTGTGAAATCAGGTACGCCAATACGCATGGACTGGAAGCCCAAAAACCCTCAATACTATGCATTGTATTTTAACTGCCGCACCAAGCTTGTCGATACGTTTCGTGAACTCTATCGCGATGCATTTGAATTTCAAGCAAACAGAGCAATAATACTGCCGCTCAATAAGCCTTTACCGCATCATGTTATTCGCCAATGTTTAACACTCGCATTAACCTACCAGCGGCGTAAACACCTGCCGTTACTAGGCGCTTAGCAAATTAAATAATACAGTTATTTACAATACATGTACCTAAAATTAAGTCATAATCGTGCAAATACGTTAATCAGAATATTACCACATGAATAAGCTTAAGATTTTAAAATGGTGTATCGCAACGTCTCTTGTTGTTACTGCTTTAATTTTTGTGAACACTGCATTTTTTAATTATTGGACCATAAGCTTGCCCGATAAAAGCAAGTTTGCTTGGAATGAGCACAGTAAACACAATTTAATGTGGGCCGCATCGTGCACATTATTTGCTGTCATTATTATCAAAAAGTCACACAATAAATTTAAAGTCTGGCTAGCAGTTGCTGCAATCACCCTCTCTGTTACGCCATTCTTAAACGAATTTTTACACTCAGACACCTGCTTAGATTCAGGTGGAAGTTGGAATTACAGTAAATACACCTGTGACTATTAGGCTATTTGGCTAAGGGCAAACTGGTATTAGTTTTTGTCTTAAAATATTCACCTCCCACCACCATAACAAGGAGTTATTTTGAAATTTTGGTTGTTATTCGCAAGTTCACTGCTCACTTTTAATGTTTTCGCTACCGCTCAATTTACAAAAGTAAAAGGGGTTACCGTCGAATACCAAATAGCTGGTAGCGGTGAGCATACCATTTTATTAGAAGCCGGAGGCTCGGCAGGTTTATCCGATTGGGACCCTATTTTCAACACGCTAACTCAGCATGCGCGTGTTATTCGCTATTCGCGCATTGGCAATGGCGGTTCGCAAAAACTAACTAAAAATTACAGCTCTGAAGAATATGCAGAAGAAGCGCATTTACTACTTGCTGCACTAAAAATTAATAAACCCGTGGTGTTAATTGCCCATTCTTACGGCGCTTACATCGCAAGACGATTTGCGGCAACTTACCCAACACAAGTAAGCGCATTAATGCTGATTGAGCCAGCCTCAGAGCACGATGTCGATATCATGCGCCAAATTAACTTAGCACAAGCAGAAAAAGAAATTGCGCAAGTAAAACTCGACGACCAAGCAAATGGGCTTTCTAACCAATATTTAGATTTTTGGTCTAAGCGCCCGTTGCCCGACTACCCGCAAATTCCAGATATTCCGGTTACTGTGATTGCATCAGTTAAGAAATTTGAAAATCCTCCGTTATTATTTTTTACTGACGAAGGGCGCAAAATGTGGGGGGAGTTACATACCGATTGGGCCTCAGCATTTCCACAAGGAAAAGCCGTATTAACAGATAAAAGTTATCACTTCCCGCAAAGAGACGAGCCCGAAATGGTTGTAAGCGAAATACGTGCTTTACTTACGCGCATCAAACCTTAAACACTTTTAAAACAGGAACAAATATGAGCAATAGTTGGGATGAATATGCCGATGGCTGGGACAGCAACCAAGATGTGATCCTTTATGCCGAAAACGCTTTCAAATCACTTACACAATATGCAGAACTAAATGGCCTACGCGTGCTCGATTTTGGTTGTGGTACAGGCTTGCTTACAGAAAAAATTGCGAAACAAGCCGCAGAGGTCATTGCCATTGATACATCAGCGAAAATGATTGATGTGTTAAACGCCAAATCGCTTACCAATGTAAAAACGCTTTGTTGTGAACTATCTGAATACGAAATTACAAATAACCCATTGTTAACAGAAAGTTTTGACTTAATTGTTGCATCATCAGTGTGCGCGTTTGTGCCAAATTACCAGCAGTTATTAACCTTGTTTAAATGCTTGTTAAAACAAAACGGTACGTTTGTACAATGGGATTGGCAGCACAACGAGCAGGATAACTTTGGTTTTACACCAGAGATGATCAGCCAAGGCTATAAAAACGCAAACTTGCTTATTGAAAGCGTGACGAACGCATTTTCATTAACCAGCAACAATAGCACTATGCAGGTATTAATGGGCATCGCTAAAAACAATTAAAGCGTATTGGCCTTTTCGCGCTAATAATCAGACTTTGCATTTATAAATCAAGGACGACATATGTTTATTATTTCACTCACCTACCAAGTGCCACTTAACGAGGTTGATAAATTTATACCTGAGCACATTGAATACCTAAATGCCCAATATGAAAAAGGACATTTCATTTTGTCGGGCCGAAAAGAGCCAAGAACAGGTGGCGTGATCATTTCAACCATTAACGATCGCAAAACACTGGAGCGCGAACTAGCACATGACCCTTTTTATCGTGAAAACATAGCCAGCTACGAGATAACAGAAGTTATACCGACTAAAGCAGTCACCGAGCTGAAGTTTTTGATTGATTAGCCAATGTCATTTAGGTAAGGCCGTAAAGTAACAAAATCACACTGCTAGTGCTCAAGTATTAATACACCACAGCAAGGTTAATATGCGCATTGCCAAAAATAATGTGTTGTTTCACATTTTGTCATTTTATTGTGCTGTAATGGGCAAATCATAACTATAAGGGTTATATATGCGCGCGATAATTTTCTTGATGATCTTGCTTCTTAGTGGCTGCCAAAGCATGTCACAAACACATAATGAAAAAGTTGAAGTGGGTGTGCGACCATATTATCTCGTCTCGAAAATGGACAACTCACCACTTAAAACCCAGCTTGAAAGTTGTAATACAAATACCTTCGAAAAATCCGATTTTTCTATTGGCCATCGCGGAGCGCCACTGCAATTTCCAGAACATACCAAAGAGTCTTACCTTGCTGCAGCAAAAATGGGCGCGGGTATTTTAGAATGTGATGTCGCCTTTACTAAAGACAAAGCCCTAGTATGTCGCCATTCGCAATGTGATTTGCACCAAACAACAAACGTGCTGGCAAAGCCAGAATTAGCTAAGAAATGCCGCATCCCTTTTACTCCAGGTGACAAGTCCCTTGGCAAAAAAGCACAAGTAGAGTGCTGCACGTCCGATTTTACGCTCGCAGAGTTTTTACAGTTATCAGGCAAAATGGACGGCGCCAACGTGTACGCCAAAACGCCGCAAGACTACCTAACTGGCACACCTAATTGGCGCACTGATTTATATGCTGCTAACGGCACTTTAATGACTCACCAACAAAGCATTGACCTATTTAAAAGTCTCGGTGTCAAAATGACACCTGAGCTTAAAAAGCCCCAAGTAACAATGCCGTTTGATGGATTATCACAACACCAATACGCAAAAATGCTTATCGGCGAATATAAACAAGCGGGTATTTCTCCAAGCGATGTATTTGTGCAATCGTTTGAGCTTGGCGATTTACAATATTGGATTAAACATCATCCTGATTTTGCCACGCAAGCTGTGTATTTAGACGATGGCTATGAACAAGATAATTTTGATCACAATAACCCCACAACGTGGCAACACAGCATGAGCGAATTAAAAGCCATGGGCATCAACATTATTGCGCCACCACTTTGGGTGTTGGTAAGTTTAGGTGAAAAGAATCAACTGATTGAATCAGCCTATGCGCTAGAGGCAAAAAAAGCCGGACTAAAAATAATTACATGGACGTTAGAGCGCTCAGGGCAACTCACACAAGGTGGCGGTTTTTATTATCAATCAGTTAAACCGGCAATTAAAAATGAAGGTTTTACCTTAGAGTTGCTCGACTTTCTCGCTAAAAAAGTAGGTGTAATTGGGGTATTTAGTGATTGGCCCGCCACCACTACTTTTTACAGCAACTGCGCGTAATCGCGCAGTTGAGGCATAGCTTAAAGTGAAATGACACAACACAGTAGTTTTGGCAGTTATATACTGCCAACGCAGTGAAAAAGTGCTAAAAGTAATCACCAAACAGCAGTTAGACTTAAATATAGGTTTAAGCAGCCTTTGCGCGACGTGCTTTTGCTAAGGGGCTTAACTTAACCCAGCGAAACAAATACATAATAATGAGTTTGGTCACGCCGCTGGTGATTGCTAAAACAAGCAACGGCCACCCTTGTTTCAGTCCCATACTAAAGGCAAACGCAATGGTGGAGATATCCATCATCAAAATAAACTGACTCATTTTTAAATCCACCGCACCTGTAGAACCAGAACGAATAATCACATAAATTTGATGTGCGTAACCCTGCGCAATTAACGCCGATACCAACAAAATAATGGCTGTCGAAATTAACTTACCGTTATCAGCAAACGTTTCGCCCACAAACAACCCTAAAATTGAGCCCACTAAACAAACGCATGCCAAACTCATGCTAATAAATGCTAAATGTGTTTTTCGGTCTCGCCATATTTCTATCAAAATGCCCAACACAAGTAGCGATGCCACAAGCCTAGGCCATACAATGTAATGATTAAATGGTGCTATGGAATAGCCATAAATAAAAAACGATAAATACGCTAAAAAACTCACCGAAAATTGATTCAGCGACAAAAGTGCAGTTGGCGAATCGCTGCATTGCGCAGCCTGTTTACGTTCAAAAACGGTTTTAAGCTGTGAAAAAACACCATACAAACTAACGACAATAAACAGCGTATTAATAGTGCCAAACAGATTATAAAGCATGACTAGCAATCTTATTTAAATTGAAATTGTCGACAAATATAAAGTATAAACTTAAATTAAGATCATTTTTTATATTTATAAGCGTAATATTGTCGACAATATAAAAAAGGAAACCAATGTGCCCTTGCATTTCAACGTAAAAAGATAGGGCTAAAGAAGGTAAAACGCCGCACATCAAACACGCAAATGTTCACGTACAACCGCTTAAGGTGGCATAAATAATTTATTTATAAATCGCGACGTTTTCTTGTCTTAATAGGTAGTTAGCTACGAAATAATAAAGCACAAATGCGCCAGCAATCATCACTGGCAGACCAAGGTTATTGTTATTAATAAACGGTGTATGAACCACAATTGGCAAAATAATGACGCTATAAAGCAAATAAGTAAGCCAAAAAGCCTTTACTCGTTTTAGCGTTAGCCGTGTTTTGCAGCCATTACATTTAAAGTAAACAGGAAATGCAGCAAGCGACAATGAAAATGGATTTAACTTTTGTTGACAGTTTGGGCATTTGTTCATGGCGCTAACAATTGATATTAAACAGTTTTTATATTGTGGTGGCTGAAAGTAAAATCAGCTCACCCACTTAAACACAGCTATCGTGTTATTTTACCGCAATGCATACATCTATTTGATTGCCATTTGGATAGTATTCAAAGTCAGTGGTAAACAAGCGTTGATGTTCACACGCATCACCTGCGAAATACTGCCAAACTTGCGTCCACGCATCTATTGCGATTTGTGGCATATCACCTTTATGGCTAAACACCAAATACTTGCCTTCATTAATCGTAATTGCTTCTAGATTATCTGGGTAAGATGTACCGTCAAACCCCGCTAGCACATTAAACATGCCGGTGTGATCTGATTCATAATCGTAGTAAACGCCGTAAACCCGTTCACCACCTTGATAGTTTACCGGTACCTGTGCATCAAACGTTTGCCACAGACCCGGAATTTTACCATTTGGCCCCATTTCAGCATTGTTATTAGTTCTTGTTGAGATACCATGAATAATCGTTTCACTAACGTGTCGTAATTCCATTACCAACCTAATATTTGATTATTATTTGCCGCGCAGCATGACATAAATACGCACGCTATAAAAGTCAGTAACCATTATCCCAAAACTTTAATTCAAAATTAGTTACTTGCCCTCGAAATAAACACTTACTTTAGTGCCTTTATTTTGTTCGCTGTTAATAACCAAGCGCCCATTTAACGACCCCGTAACTAAATTGTGCACTATGCTCATACCAAGCCCCATGCCGCCCGATTTACGGTTTGTTGTAAAAAATGGGTCAAGAATATGTGCTTGTGTGTCTTCGTCCATACCAATGCCGTTATCGGCTATTTCCAGTGCATAATTAGTAGCATCGCCACTTAGCCTAATGGTAATAACCTTTTCAGCTTGGTTGTGCGTTTTTGGAAAGGCGTGTTTTATCGCGTTCGATACTAAATTAGTCACCACCTGAGCTAAACGTGACGGGTACGTATTTACAATTAACGCGTAAGGTGGCAGTTCAAGTTTAAATTGAATACCCGCACTTTTTAGCATTGGTTTTAAACTTGTAGAAATAGACGAAACCCACTCAACTAAATTGACGTCGCTTTTCGGATCCGTATGAAAATCGGTCGCGATCTGCTTAAAGTTAACCACCAATTCACTGGCGCGGTTTAAATTAAACTCAACACTTTCACCTGCCTCTTTCGTATCAATCAAAAAAGCGTCTAAATCATGTTTGCTGAGGGTATTGCTCGCTAACTTTTTAGCAAGCTGATTAACCCCAGCAAGTACCGTTGAATTACCTAACATAGCAACACCTAATGGCGTATTTACTTCGTGTGCAACACCTGCCACTAAACGCCCTAGCGACGCCAATTTTTCTTGTTCAATAAGCTGTTTTTGCGAACTTTTTAACTGCTTTAATGCGCTTTCTAATTCATGGGTGCGCGACGCTACTTTTTGCTCAAGTGATTGGTTTAATTCAAACAATGCATGTTCTTTTTCAGCGCGTTCTAATTCAGCAGAAATACGTCCGGCAAATAATTCAAATAACGACGCAACCTCTTCGGCGTTTTCGATTGGTTTACTGTAAAGTGCTACAACTAAGCCGAATACCGCGCCTTTTGAATCGTGTAACGGTGCGCCAATGTAACCGTCGATGCCCATATCAATAAGCAGTTGATCTTTTGGGTATAAGTTACAAATTTTACTGGGGAAAATACATGTAGAATCGTCACTTACATCAGCACACGGGGTGAATTCCAGCGAGTATTCAAAATTTTCGGCAAATTCGTCACCTGCCACTAACGACATTGTTTGGGATACATTGCGTATCGCATCTAATTTGGCAATAAAGGTAAACTGCGCGCCAATTGATTTATGCAGCTGCATCGTAATGGTATCTAAAAAATCTTTACCATAAGACGATTTAAGCGAGGTTATGATTTTATCAATATTGAAATGTATCATCACATTGCTCCATTCACTTTGCTGATCAGTGCACACACATGTTCAGTAAATATTTCCACCAGCTCTATGGCATTGTTATCGAGTTCAGTGTCCACTTCTAGCACAACCACAGCTTCAATTTCATTTTCGCTTTTATAATAAATTCCGGCGAAATTGCCCTCATAAGTAAGCTGTTTGGCAGCAGTAACCGTGTTAATAAATTCAGGTACATCAATGGCTGAAGAACTATCACTTTGCGCGTTAATTACTGTGGTATTAGTGCTTTTTATATTTATCACCGACGCTTTGCGCTTATTGATCACTAGCTCGGCTTCATAGGCGTCTAGCACATCGCTCAAATAGGTGAGTAAATTTGTCGAAAACGATTCTATATCGGCGAGCTTATCGACTTTTAGCACCGAATTTAGCAAGGCTTTTAACGCATTCTTGTAACTGCACAAACGGGAAATATCGCGAAACGAACGTAATGAGGTATAGAACAAATGATGCAAGCTATCAACGGTAATTTCGGTTTTGGCTTTGTAACCGTCAATATCGTAGTTTTTAATCACTTCGCTCTCTGGCGCAAGTCCGGCTTGCCCTGTTCTTAACACAATACGCGTATCGCGATTATTTAACTCACCACGAATAAAGTTAACGAGCTTTAAACCCGCGTCGTCAGTTTCCATTACAACATCGAGCAAAATAACGGCCACATCGAGATGTTCACGCAAAAGCGCTCTTGCTTCGCTGCCACTATAGGCACTGTAAAATTCAAGGCGACGCCCCATAAACTCGAACGTCTTCATTGCTAACTTTGTTGCTTTGTGTACTTCTAAATCGTCATCAACAATCACTACTTTCCATGGTTTACGGTTATTTGTAATTGTTTCTGATTCTTCGGCAAGCCAATCCATCTTTTATCCAGCAATCGCTATTTTGCATACCAATCTATCAACTAAATTTATTTCACAAAAGGACTTAAATCAAAACTAAGTAAGAAAACTAAAAGCGCATCAATATGACTTACCGTTTTTTGAACTTGCCAGTTTGTTTTCTGAATATTGCGATAGGGCTGCAACAAAAACGCGGCAAAAAAGTTATAAAAACGCATAAATAATTTACTGGTCGATTAATCAATAAACGGTATGCTAGAAAGTAAAAAATTGCCGTTTTTTAGCAAAAACAAGTAAATGCAACTGCCAGTTGACAAGATTCCAAGCTAGCTTGCTAGTGTGCAACCGTTGAAATTCCTAAGCTAGAGGCAGTTTAACAAACAGAGTAACGAACAATGATCTTATCCGAGAAAATAATTACATTAAGAAAGCAACTAGGCTGGTCACAAGAAGAATTAGCCGAAAAAATGGGCGTATCGCGCCAATCGGTTTCAAAATGGGAGAGCACCAACAGCATTCCCGATTTAAATAAAATTATCAAATTGGCCGAACTGTTTAATGTCTCAACCGACTTTTTGTTAAAAGACGAAATCGAAACGGCTGAACACTTAGAAGAGCGCGACAATGACTTAACACAAATTAGCCTAGAGCAAGCTATCGACTACGTAAACACCAAAAAAGCCCAAGCCATTCTCACCGCAAAAGGCGTCGCATTTTTTGTATGCTCGGCTGTGCCGTTATTTTTTCTGTTGGCATTAGCCAATAACAACAGCATTGCGTTAAATAAAAATACCGCAGTGGTGTTTGGTATTATTTCAATTTTTATTCTAATTGCAGCAGGTGTGCGCTTGGTGATCCAAACCAATCAGTATGAGCGTGCCATTGCCCCCATTGAAAAAGGTAAATTTGAATTGATGTATGGTGTGCATAGTGCCTTTAGTGAGAAAATCGACGCATTCACACCTAAGTACAACGGCAAAGTATCGCTCGCTGTGACCTTATTTATTACCAGTAGCATTCCATTATTGTTAGTTATTATGCTGATTGGTCGCACCGATTTAACCTTGCTGATGCTCGCCGCGTTATTGTTTATCGTTACCTTAGGTTTATGGGTGATTATTCCTGCATCAAGTGAATATGAAGCCTATAAACACGTATTAAACGAAGGGGATAAAAACCGCGAACTCACCCAAAGTGAACGCAACGCACTCAAACTTGCACCGTTTTATTGGCCTTTAATTGTCGCTATTTTCCTAGCATGGAGCTTATGGACAATGAACTGGGGCGTTACTTGGATTATTTGGCCTGTGGCAGCAGTGCTATTTGCCGCGCTGGTGGGGTTGATAGGTTTAATGAGCAAAGACACGGATTAGTGTTCACAGCATGCAACCTGTTTAATCACCAAGCTGGTTGCATGCTTTAAAATATGCAGCAGTCATTTAAAGAGAAACTTCACATTCTTCATAAAGCCTTTTAGAATACCGCTGAATTTAATGTGAGAGTGATATGTTTAAGCCATTCGTACAATTGGTTGTATTAATAACATTGTTATTTGCCTTTACTGGGCAAGCAGTGGCAAACCACTTTGCGCTATCGGTAGAATCACTTAATGACACTCACACTATTAGCTCGCAAATTGATGTCACTTCCAACGGAAGCGAAGAGAGCGACGACTGCTGCGATGTTGAATGCTGCGAAAGCGACTGTATTTGTCCCGCCAATACCTGCGCATCATTTTTATATTTGTCACCGCTGGCACAGCATCCTGTGCAGCTCATTAATAACACTTTCCACCAACACTATATGAGCTCACCGCTTAGCCGAATAGAGTCCCCATTTAGACCTCCCATTTTTAGTGCCTAGGGTTAGTCCCTTTAAAATCCGTTACAAAAGGTTTTAATGCACACTTTTTAGGCTTGCACGGCATATATTTGAGGTAAAAATGTACACACAAAAATCACGTTTAGCGCTCGCGCTAATGCTATCGCCATCACTTTTAGTTGCTGGTGAAGACCATCATGATGAGCATCATCACGAGCATGGCGAAAAGACAATTGAAAAAATCCAAGTGACCGCATCCCGTTTAGGTCGCATCGTCACGGAATCAGCAACCCGTATTGAGCTAATAAACGGCGAAGAAATCCAAGAAAAGGCGCTGATGCGCCCTGGGAATATTTCGATGTTGGTGGCTGAAACCGGTGGCGTACGCGTGCAAAATACTTCGCCTGCGCTTGGCAGTGCGAATATTCGTTTACAAGGGCTGTACGGCCGTTACACCCAGTTATTAAGCGATGGTTTACCACTTTATGGTGGCCAAACTGCCTCTATTGGTTTATTACAGATCCCGCCCACCGATCTAGCCAATGTGGAAATTATAAAAGGCTCAGCTTCATCGCTTTATGGCGGTTCAGCGTTGGGCGGCGTTATCAATTTAATTTCGCGTACACCAAACGATGAATTTGAAGGCGAGGTATTACTGAACGCCACTTCAAAAGACGGGCAAGATATTACAGCCTATTTTGCCGCGCCAGCTAACGATAAAACGCGAGTGTCAGTTACCGCTGGCGTGCACAATCAACACCAGCAAGACTTAGATAACGACGGTTGGTTAGATATGGCAGCGTATCAGCGTGCCACTGTCAGGCCGCGCATGTATTGGGAGAGCGAGCACGGTGCTAACCTGTATGTAACTGTTGGCGCGATGCAAGAAACTCGTGAAGGCGGAGCAAAACAAGGCGCAGTGATGCCAGATGGTAATCCGTACGCACAAAACCAAGATACGCAAAGACTCGACACCGGTTTTATCTTCGATAGCCCACTGAGTGATGAGATGAACCTCAATATTCGCGGCTCTGCAATGCAGCAAGATCATCAACATGAGTATGGCTCAGTATTGGAAGACGACAGTCACAAAAGCTATTTACTTGAATCAAGTGTCTCTGGCTACGCTGACTCACTTACATGGCTTGTAGGCGCAGCGTATCAGTCAGACCGATTTGAGTCTGATGACTTCGCTATGTTTAACTACAACTATCATGTACCTGGGTTATTCTCTCAAATCGATTATGATGCAACGGATGATGTGTCGATGTCACTGAGTGCGCGCAACGATTGGCACAGCGAATATGGCACCCAATTTAGCCCGCGCGCATCCATACTCTATCGCCCTGAAAACTGGACTATTCGCGGCTCATACGGAAAAGGGTTCTTTGCCCCTACGCCGTTTATTGAAGACATTGACGATACAGGTTTATCGCGTTTAGCACCGCTTGAAAACCTGCAAGAAGAAACCGCATCAACCGCATCCATTGATATTAGTTACACCCTTAATAACATTGAGTCGAGTGTTACTTTATTTTCCTCTGAAATCGATAATGTCACCGAATTACAGCCCATCAACCCTGAAGAATTTGGCGGTAAAACGGTGCGCATTACAAATGCCGAAGGACAAACTGATATTCATGGTGCAGAGTTATTACTGCGTTATCGCTGGCACGATATAAAACTGACCGGCAGCTACTTGTATCTTGATGCCAGAAAACAAAATAGTAATGGCATGGGGAGTGTACCGCTTGATTTAACCCCCAAGCATTCTGCAGGTGCTGTTATTATGTGGGAAGAGCATGGTAGTCATTTAGTAGGTTTTGAAGCTTACTATACAGGCACACAACACTTAGAAAATAACCCATACCGCGACAAGAGTGAGGCATATTGGCACCTAGGTCTTTTAGGTCAAATTACCTTTGGCAGAGTAAGTTACTTTTTAAATGCAGAAAACTTACTCAACGTACGTCAAACAAAAACGGACTCGCTCGTACTCCCACAGCAAGACCCAAGCGGGCGTTGGACGACTGATATTTGGTCTCGCAATGATGGCTTTACGGTTAATGCGGGCATTCGAATTAAATTTGGTCACTAAACCTTAACTTCGCGCTGCAAAGCAAGACTGAGGCTTGCTTTGCAACTTACTCTTTAATCGGAATAAATTTTTTGTCATACCTTGGCTTTTCGGCGCAACCAATCGATAACCTAATTTTTCGTAAAAAGCGGGCTCATCAGCGATCATAGACACGTACGAGCCTTCAAGCGCGACCGATGCTAAATAGTTATCAATGTATTGCATCACCTCACGGCCTAAACCACAACCGTGATAGGCTGGGTCTACCGCAATATCCACCACTTCAAAATTGCACGCGCCATCTCCAACTACACGCCCCATAGCTATTAACTTTTCATCATCGCGTATTGAAATGCCGTACAAACTATTCGGTAATGCAATACTTGCCGCTTTTAACGATTTTGCAGAAAGCCCTGCTTTAATTCGCATCTCGCAAAATTCGAGAGGGCTTGGTACGGTTTCTTGATAAATTAACGCCATCATCGCGCTCGCTACGATAGATAATCGAGAAGGCTTAGCCCTTCTTTTTCACACACGGTTTTAATCGCACTGTGCTGTGCTAGGTTTTTTAAAAAACGCGCTAAGTTGTTAAACGCAAGCGGCGGCTTTTTAAATTCGTCAGCCCATACACACAACATAAATAAGAAAAAGTCACAGGCCGTCACACTTTGCCCAACCAAATAATTTTTATGTTTTAGTTCATTATCAAGCAGCGCGAGCATATCGGTAATGCGTGCTTCTTGCGCCTCAACAATCTGTGTTGCATGCTGTGCATCTAAGGTGTGTTTTTCAGGGTAAAAGTACACCATAAGTTCAGCCTGAACCGTATTGGTTAGGTACATCATCCACTGGAAAAATACCGGGCGATTAATATCACCTAATGGCGGGATCAAATTCGCATCTGGGTGATTTTCGGCTAAGTGAATGCAAATGGCAGGACTTTCAAAAATTGCAGTGCCGTTATCAATTAAGGTAGGAATGCGCCCTGCAGGGTTTAATGCCAAATACTCTGTTGATTTTTGTTGATTACTTTTTCTGTCGACCTTAATCAACTGATACTCTACGCCCAGCGCTTCAAGTATAAAATGCGGCGCCATACTGGCATTAAGCGGATAATAATATAACTGATACACAGAACCTTCCTTTTAATGTGATTGCCATTAATAAATCATAGGGTTAGAAGTCTTCTCGGGCTTTTAGTTCGGTAAAATCACTCATCACCCAAGTTTTATAACCGGGTCGAAATTTAAGCTCGTAATACCAATCACTTGCGCGTTTTGGCAAAGGTATCATTAACCCTTGCGACGTTAATCGGTAACTCACTGCGCCAACAACAATATCTGCAAGTGAAAGCGTGCTCCCTGCCAAGTAAGGAGTTTGCTGCAATTGCTTATTAATGGTTTCTAAACAATTAATGCAACTGTCTAAATGACGGTTGACTGTCACCATATCGCGTTTGTTAGGCGGCATTCGGTAATATCCCCAAAAAGTGCCCATAAAAGCAGGCTGAAAAATGGTTTGCGACCAATCGAGCCAGCGTTCATAGAGCGAACGCTCAAACCCGCATGCCGGATACCACATCGGGCTGCCGTATTGTGCCGCTAAATACCTCAATATGGTATGCGACTCCCAAACAGCTCGCCCGTTATCGACCAATACAGGTACTTTGCCCATCGGATTGAGCTGTTTAAACTCGCTATTTTCTAAACCACCAAAACGACCGCCTAGCTCAATATGCTGAAAGTCGAGATTCAGTTCGGTTAAAAACCACAGCACTTTTTGCACATTAAACGAGGTAGTACGACCATAAAGCTTCATGATGCAGTCCTGTAATTAAAATTGATATTTACGTCTTACTTCATCCACTAAACGATGACGAGAACTGTTGTTTCGCTCATGTGGCGCAAACAGTGCACTGGCACAATCAAGCAAAGTAACCGCTTGTTCAAGTTGTGTCAGTTGAGCGTTAGTTAAATTTTCCTGCTCGGTAAGTTCATTAATAATCACGATGGCAAACTCTTTTGCGGCAATGTCCTCTGGTAAGCCAGACTGCGTACATAAACCATAAATACCGTTTTGAAAATGCTGCCACTCACTTTCAATATGTTGCGATAACCCATCATTTACTTTGCTATTTTGCGATGCAAACCCTTGTGCTTTAAGTTCGGCTATCGCGTTTTGATAACGCGTAGAGAACAACTTATAAGCAGAGTGCTCATCACTTATAGACTGCAAGTTACCAAGCCAAGCGGTATAGCCTTTGGCATAATATTCCACTGTGTGTGCCTCGGCATGTATGCCAAAAAATGAGTCGCTTTCAACATTCATCGCCAACTTATATGAACACTTTGGCATAAGCCCGTTAGACTGCCACTGTTCAAACACACTTTCAGGTATTTTGCTTAGCTCAAGTAGTTGTTGTTTGGTATAAAAGTGTGCGTTTAAATAATTAATTAGTTCCAAAATAGTTACTCAATATGCAATGCGCTAAACCTAACTCAAACGGCTTAGTTGAAATCTGTAAAATCACTATAAAGTTGCCCATGTTTGTTTAATGCCAATCAAATGCACTAGACCAAATACTAAGCAAATCAGTGAACTCCAAAGCCAAAATTCGGGGCTTCGCCCGATAGGGGATGAAATAAAGAAAAATCCCGCAATGCCGCGCGCCAAATATATAAACGTAATTAAAATCAACGCCAAGCGCAGTAAAGGTAACTTTATAAATAATCCTGCCGCAGAAAACGCATAGGCAGACCAGATTGCGAGCACCACAAAGATAACACTCGTAATAAGCGCAGGTTGATGACTGCCTTGCTCGGCAAGCCTTGCCATTTGTTCACCTGCGCCCAACATACGATACCAAGGCGCACCAAAGTAAATGCACGCCAAATGTAACAAGGCGGCGCAAGCACTTAACCCGCCTGCAATTAACATAAATACGTTCATATTTGCCTCATTTTGCTTTGCTAGCAACAACTCACGTTGCACGTTATTTCGCCATTAACACAATTTTGGTAGCCTTGTTAATTCTTTCTATGTTGCTAACCTAATTGCCCGCTAAGTTAACTCAGTTAGTATCAATATCCCCAAATAATGCATACCAGACTTAGCAACACGCCACTAATAATAAGGCTTTGCTGTATTTTTGAATTCACTAATGTGGGTAATTTATAAGACGCTGAAAACAGTTTGCCAATCGGCGTAAAAAAGGTTTTTGGTGCTAAACCAAGGCCGACCAGAATAAGAAAAACAGCAACTATATTTATCAGATCTCGAATATGTAGGTCGTAATAGAAAAAATCATAAATTCCGGTGGCTAAAACTAAACCGCCAATTAAAAAACAAATTACCGTAGCTGTTTGTTCTTTTTCATCGTTCACGTTCAATGTGTATAACTCCTTGTTGTGCTGCTAATTTATAACACGCTTGTTAATGAGTTGTCATCAAATCCATGTGTCATTAATGTTACTAAGTGTTTAAGGTAAGCTGATAATGGTAAGGGAATAATAAGGCTCGCAAGCAACCCGTTATTTTTTTGTCAAAATCCAGTCATTCAACAGGTGTAATGTGGTTCTCTTATTACAACATTCTGATATGCTAACGCACAGCATAATCCTCGCGTATTTAAACATTCAATGAGATACACACTCTTAGCAAGTATTGGTTTATTGTTTTTTACCCAAACCGCGGTTGCAGCAAACGAACTAAAGCCCTTTACCAGTGACGGTTGCAGCGCCTTTCCCGATGGCACGTTTGAACAAAACAGTCTTTGGCTCAACTGCTGTGTTGCGCACGATTTAGCGTACTGGCAAGGCGGCAGTTATCAGCAACGCAAAGATGCCGATATGGCACTTAAAATGTGCGTTGCAGAAGTGGGTGAAAAACAAATAGCAAATTTAATGTTGGCAGGCGTACGCGTTGGCGGCACTCCATTTTTACCTACCACATTTCGCTGGGGCTATGGCTGGCCTTACCCGCGCATGTACGGCGAGCTAACCTTAGATGAACAAAAACAAGTTGCTGAGAAACTTAAACAATTACCCAAAAACAAAGCCATGCTTACAACATCAAATAAAGCGGTGTTGCTACGCGATCTATTGAAATAAGCTGTTTTTTTGTTGGCTGTGCGTCATCAGCCAGAAATTGGAGGTTAACGGCGCTAATTGTAAATTTACAGCTAGCTGAATGTTTAGTCCTGCACTAGTCTTTATTGTGGTTATTCAACAAAGGTAATGACGATGAAGCTAAACTCCATTCGCATTTTAATGACGACCATTTTTAGTGGCATTATCGTATTTGTCTTAGTAGTAACACTGCTTGTAATTAACATGTATAACGCGTTAATTGACGTAGAAGAGATGGCTGATAACCGCTACAAAGCGTATCAACTTGCCGACGAATTACGACAAAGCTCGGACGACCTCACCCGCTTAGGGCGCACTTATGCCGTAACGGGTAACGACAAGTACGAAAAAATGTATATGGATGTGCTAGCAATTCGCAATGGCGAAAAGCCAAGGCCACAGGGCTATCATAAGATCTATTGGGATTTAGTGCTCAATTACGGCAGTAAACCCAAACCAGATGGCGCACGCTCAGTATTACTCGACGAAATGAAAGCCACTGGCTTTACGCAAAAAGAGCTTGACTATTTAACGCAAGCACAGAAGAATTCCGACGGCTTAGTCGCATTAGAAGTCGAAGCAATGAACGCCGTGAAAGGTAAGTTCAAAGACGCGTCTGGCAACTATACAATCAACGGCTCACCCGATTTAGCAAAAGCCATTCAACTCACACACAGTGAAGACTACCACCGCTTTAAAGCGGATATTATGAAACCCGTTGAATCGTTTTTCACCGCCCTCGAAACACGCACCCAAAACAATGTAGAAACTGCCAATAAACGCGTTGAATCCTATTTATATTGGGTAATTGTTATTTTAATTATTACCATATGTTTTAGTTTATTTGGTGTTTATTTAGTGCGCCGTAGAATTGTAAAACCCATTGAATTATTGGGTAAAACGTTTGATGAAATTGGTCGCGCTAACGATTTAAGTAAATCATTAGACGAAACTGGCGCAACTGAAGTACGCGCGGTTGCAAACGTGGTTAACCGCATGCTCAAAAGCTTTCAAAAAACCGTGACGAATATTGGTAGCGCGGGCAATCAAATGTCTCAATCATCACAAGAGGTGGGCGAGTTTATTCGCAATAATAAAGCGATTAGCGAAGAGCAAAATTCACGCTTAGAAACCATCGCTACAGCCGCAGAAGAAATGACCGCAACCTTAAACGAGGTGACATCTAACACCGTAAGCACAGCAGATTATGCCAACCAAGTAGAGCTAGAAGCGCAGCGTGGAATGGAGGTGATGTCACAAACCAGTCAACAATTTGGTGATTTGTCGTCACGTTTTGAGCAAACCGCTAATATTATTTCAGAATTAACAGAGCAAAGTGATCAGGTTGCGAACGTAGTGAGCGTAATTCAGGCGATTGCCGAGCAAACCAACTTACTTGCGCTTAATGCTGCAATTGAAGCAGCCAGAGCCGGAGAGCAAGGTAGAGGCTTTGCCGTTGTTGCAGACGAAGTACGTACCTTGGCGCAGCGAACACAGCAATCTACCGAAGAAATTCGCGATATTATTAACCAGCTTCAAGTTAAAGCCGGTAATGCCAACAGTGCAATTCAACAAAGCCAACAGCAAGTAAGTACCACTGAACAACAGGTAATGGTGTCCTCAGAAGTGCTCGACAGTATTTTTGAAGCGGTCAGAAAAATTAAGGAGCTGACCCAAGGGGTTGCAACCGCATCACAGGAGCAACTTACGGTAACCGAAGACATAAATGCCAATATCAATGGCCTGAGTGATATATCAAAAGAGGCCGTTGATAGAATGAACGAATTTATGGCGGTGGTTGAAATGCTTGAACAAACCAGCGAACGTCTTAATGAGAATTCTCGCGAATTCACGGTATAACATATGTTTATAATTGGCACTTAAGGCAAAACATCATTAAGTGCCAACAAACGTTCACTCTCGAGATTAAATAATGCTTACCGTAAGTGTAAAGCCCCATTACACTTCCTGCACAGTCGCAAATCAACCAATCACCCTTAGTACTCCTTGCTCCTTTAGCCAAATATCGGAATAAAATTTAACGCAAAAACCAATAAAAATAACAATTAGAAAAACCTTAACTAGTAACGCTTGAAAATAACTATTTTCATTCGCTCTACGCAAAGTTAAATCCTTTCCTATACTCATAAATAAGAGCGTTAAGCCACAACGCGCTACTCTCACATTTTTTGCTACAGGTTTGTGTATGTTTAATTTTATCGCGCGAAGTTTGCGTATTAAGTTACTACTTATATTCGTAATCATGCTACTTGCGTTCTCAAGCGTGCACTTAGTGATCCGTGAATATTGGACTATTCCGCAACTAGTCGCACTTGAAGTAGAAAAAGATAAAAAGGATATTTACAAACTCAATTCTGCGCTGCTTAGAGTTTACAACGAACTTGAATTACTGGTGTACGATAACGCCGTGTGGGATGAACTTTATAACGTGATTCTGACACGTGATTTAGACTATTTGGAAACTAACTTTTTTATTCCTAAATCGTTTGTTTCACTAAAAATAAATGGCATGAGTTTTTTTGACCAAAACCAAACGCTTATTGACGAATTAGCGATAGATCAAAACAACAATCCACTATCAAGCTCCCCTTTTAAATCAATACCGCCAAGCCTTAAAAAAAACTTGCTGATCAGCAAACAAGAAATGATAAACAACGGGCAACAAACATTATTTAAGCAAGGGCTAATTACCCTTGATGACAGACTTATTTTGTTCGTAAGCGGGAGTGTTTTACCATCATCTGGCGTGGGTGACTTAGCCGGCACAATGTTAGTATGGAGTTATTTTGATGGCAAAATTGCACACCAACTTAGTGAAATAACCCAAACTACAGTCACTGCTGCACAAGCTGACACTTTCTCTGCCACAACGCCTGTTATCGATTTTAATCAGCTGGATGCACAAACCCATATTCGCACCAAACTTTCGAATATTCATGTGAAATTTAATGACATATTCAATAAGCCAGCGTTGATCCTGAGTTATCCCACACCCAAACGAATGTTTGACGACAGCCCATTTGAAATGTCGATGGTTATGGCGCTATTAATGTCGTTGGTCGTACTTCTTATTATCTATTTTATTCTTACCATTATGATTATTGAACCGCTCAATAAGCTTAAAGCCACCGTCAGGGAAGTGATGGAGCGCGGTAATTTTCAGCTCAAAACCAATTTAGAACGCACCGACGAAATAGGCCGTTTAGCGCTGCTTATTGATGTGCTATTTAATAAAGTACATGTGCAACAACATGCACTAAAACATAACAACCGCCAATTAAAACGATTAAGTGATACCGATCCGCTTACTGGCATTGCTAACCGCCGCGCCATGATGCAAGTGTTAGAAAAATTAACCCCATCCGCTATGCCAATTAGTGTGATCATGTTAGATGTTGATTACTTTAAAAAATTCAACGATAGCTACGGCCACCAGCAAGGTGACTTGGCGTTAAAACACGTCGCTAAAACCTTAAAGCACCATACTCGCCGGCAAAGTGATGTAATTGCACGCTATGGTGGCGAAGAGTTTGTGGTTGTGCTGCTCAACACGTGCCAAAGTGATGCGCGCAACATGGCATACGCCATACGTGAAGCAATAGAGGGACTTGCCATTGAGCACAAAACGTCTTTGATTTCGCAATTTTTAACCGCATCAATTGGCGTTAGCTGTTGCGATGAGTTTGATAGCTTTTCTATTGAAACGCTATTGCACCAAGCTGATAGCGCACTGTATAAAGCCAAAGAGCAAGGCCGAAACTGCGTAGTGGATTACAACAGCGAAATGCACAAACATGCGGTTTAGCCTCAACTCGGTTAACACACTTTACGTTAATAGCTGGCGCTTCGCTTTCGTTACTTTGCTAAACACAAACCAACCACTCCAAAATAACGCGGTTAAACCAATTGCGGTGAAAATTGCAGGTTTGGGATTTTCAACCGAACTAATCGAACCTGCATAGCAGGCAATAACAGCATAAGGTACCGTACTCACCAACCACAAAATGCAAAACTTCATAAAAGGCATTTTGGTCATACCCGCCATACACGCTGAAACTTCGGGCAAAATTGGCGTCGCTCTTGAAAGTAAAATCACTACTGCGCCATGTTGCTGAAACATATTAACTGCATCAATTTGCTTTTGCTGATCGTTTACTAAAAAGCTCAAAAGAAAGTGACCATAGCGCCTACTTAAGCCATAGCCACAACCTCCCGCAAGGCTCAAGCCTACTACAGCGCTTATCGACCCAACAAATGGGCCAAGAAAAAACCCTGCTAGCAACATCACAGTTAACGTTGGAATAGCAATAAATAAGTCTGCAAACAGCAGTAATACAATAACGACACAAACATAAATTGCATCAACCGATTTGGCCATTTCAAACCACGCTTCTACTTTTGAGACGGTTACCAAGCCGGTTGATTTTAAAACAACGAAAGTTGAGGCAAAAAATGTCGCTAATGTCAGCATGTATTGCTAACAAAAAACACCACAAACCTAATACCGCTAACAACGCCTAACCAAACGCTAATATTCCTTTAAATACGGTTTTAATGTTGGCGCCATATGCTGAGGTAACCAACGCAACATTATAGTTGTAAACTGCTTACTGTGGTTAAGCTTTGCAAGTGCTTCATCAATCGCTTTTATTACAATATCGCCTTGCGGGTTTTTGCTACAACCAATATATCCGGTTGCTACCGCTTTTGCTTCTTGCACGCTTAATTGCGTGAGCTCATTATTGGCGTCCATCAATTTGCTTAAATAGGCGTGTTCGCTGGGGTAGCCCAAAATAATATCCACCCGCCCTTTTAATAACATATAGGTTAAACTTTCAAGCGAGTCGCGGCCCGCGCGAGTAGATAGCTGTTCGCTAGGCGATGATTTTAGTATTGCATCTATTTCTTTACTGTATGACCGATTAAGTGTGGTGCCCACGGTTAAACCGCGATTTAAAATTAAATAACGCAACGACACATCAGTGCTGTTGCCAAGCTCTAATTTATCAACCAATGATTTACGCATGGCAATAGCAGGCGATAACCCAAGCGTAGAATATTGCTCGGTAAAGCGAATAAACTGCTCGCGTTCTTGATTACGATACAAAGACGCCATACAAAACACCTGATCACTCCTGCCAAGCGCTTTCACCGCTCGACTTGCCGGCATAACATGACGTTTAAATTTATAACCCACTAAGTTTTTAGAAACCAAATCAATTACTTGCTCGTCTCTTCCCTGACCCATGTATTCGCCTTTTAAAATATAGTAAGGAGGGTAATCAACCACAATCCAATTGATCACTTCAGCTAGGCAATACGTGGGGAGCAGCAATACAAGTAACAAAATGCGCACTTTTTTCGCCTCAAATTTAACCACGCTATAAGTCTAGGCTAACACGCTAAAATTTCTTCATAAGAACAAATTTAACTAATAAATAGAGTGTTTATACCAGAGCGTGCTGACCTTTACGGACTAGCGCTTAAATATGAGCAAAACTTAAATACATCGCTTTATGCTGTTTCACGGGGTAAACTAATTTTTCGCGGCTGCACATCAATTTCAGTCACAAAGAGAAATACCATGATTGTAGAAAATGTGCTTCCTAACGACTACGCAGAATTGCTAGCTGTTTGGGAAAATTCAGTCCGAGCAACGCATGACTTTATTACAGAGCAGGACATTGCGTATTTTAAACCCATTATTTTAACGCAGGCGTTTCCAGCGGTAACGCTAAAATGTGTTAAAAATGATTTGGGTGGAATATTAGAATTTATTGGCGTTCATCAACACAAAATTGAAATGTTGTTTGTGCTTAATGCGGCACGTGGTCAAGGCATTGGTACATTATTGTTGAATTATGCCATTGATCAGTTAGCGGTAAACAAAGTAGATGTTAACGAGCAAAACCCTCAAGCTGTTGGTTTTTATCAACACAAGGGATTTCGCGTTAATGCCCGCTCGCCAATTGATGATTTGGGTAAACCCTTTCCAATATTGCATATGACATTGCAGCCTTAAACAATAACCATATAACACGGCTCGGTTGGTCGTCACCACATTGTTAAAACATAAGCCCAAAGCTAATAACTTTGGGCTTTTGCGTTTATGTAAAAGTCTATTTATCGTTGTTGATATGCCTAATTAAAAGACAGCGTTTTAATCAAAAAACAATAAAGGAAGTAGCATGCGAAAAATCGAGATTATGGATTACACACCACAATGGCATGAACACTTCGAGTGTGAAGTCGCATTAATTTCACCCATACTTGGTGGTAACTTAATCGCAATTGAGCATATTGGCAGTACGTCGGTGCCTAATTTGGCGGCAAAGCCAGTGATTGATATTTTGCTAGAAGTAAAATCTCTCGATGTGCTCGACACATGCAACGCAGCACTTCAATACATTGGCTACAAAGCCAAAGGGGAAAATGGCATTAGTGGTCGGCGCTACTTTCAAAAAGGTGGCGATAAACGCAGTCATCATATTCATGCCTTTGCAAAAGGAGATGAGCACCTCTTTGAGCATCGCGTTTTTCGCGACTACCTTATTGCGATGCCAAATACCGCTACTGAATACGCTCAAATCAAACAAAATGCAGCAATAAGTTGTAACAATAACAATGCGTTATATTGTGAATTAAAATCAGATTTTATTGCCCAACACCTTGCTCTTGCAGTACAGTGGCATCACAAAAATAATCTTTAAACGGAACTGGCGTATTTAACCCTATTTTATACACAACAATATCATGGTCGACCTAACTCAATATCACCTTGCCCTGTTAGCCCTTGGCTTAACCGCAATGTTAATGATAGTGCAGCTGTTAATTGCCGATGTACTGGCAATTGTAAAAAAGCACCCTCCCGGATTTCCAGTTGAACACAATCACGCAAATTTATTATTTCGTGCCAATCGCACTCATCTAAACATTAATGAAAGCATTGCCATTTTTATTTTAAGCATAGCGTTTGCGATAGCCATTAATGCCAATAGCAATGTGGTTAACGGAGCCGCGTTCAGCTACTTTGTTGCACGCGCCCTGTATACACTTTGTTATTACTTAAATTTAAAATTATTGCGTAGCGCATTATTTGCCATCAGTTTAGTGGCACTTATTGTGATAAATATCGCAGGTTTTGTTGCGTGGTTTTAGTAACTCAGCAATATCACGCTTGAAAAATAACCATT
Source organism: Pseudoalteromonas sp. MMG024 (assembly GCF_021654175.1). Lineage (NCBI taxonomy): Bacteria > Pseudomonadati > Pseudomonadota > Gammaproteobacteria > Alteromonadales > Pseudoalteromonadaceae > Pseudoalteromonas > Pseudoalteromonas sp. MMG024. Next base: position 175,814 of record NZ_JAKFZO010000009.1, on the reverse strand, counting down.
TGAAATAATAACAATTAACCATAAAGTAATAAATTTAAAAACAACGGCAAATACCAAGCTGTTTATTTACGCTAAAAACGCGCCTTTTAGGAAATATTATGTTTAGCCAGCAAGTACTCTATGTAACCATTAAAAAAGACCACATCACCATTGATAACTTTTCAGCGGCAAAGCAGCACAGCATTAGCGGTGAATTTTCAAATCAGCGCTTAGCTATCGCACATTTTCAAACTTGCGAAGCCAAACTTAAAGAAGCTATCAGCCAAGTACAAACTAAATCGCTGCTGCAAACACTCACCTTAGTGATGCATCAACAAGCACTGAACGACGGTGGTTTGTGTGAAATTGAAGAGCGTATTTTGCTTGAACTTGGCTTAGGTGCTGGTGCAAGCAAAGTATTTATTTGGCAAGGGCAACCACTCACAAGCGAGCTAATCACACAAAAAGTTTACGAGAAGGGGCAATCATGAAACTTGAAATGCAGGTGATTGATGCATTCACCAACGAGCGATTTAAAGGCAACTCTGCAGCGGTGATCATTACCGATGATTGGCTAAGCGACAGCCAAATGCAAAATATTGCCAGTGAGAACAACTTATCAGAAACCGCTTATTTAGTGAAAAATGAGGCTAATGTTTATCATATTCGCTGGTTTTCGCCACTTACCGAGATTGATTTTTGCGGCCACGCTACGCTTGCATCGGCCTTTGTTCTATTTTCTAACTATCCAGAAATGTCAGAATTTACCTTTTTCGCAAGCGCCGTCGGCGAAATGACCATAGTGAAAAATGCCCTCGGCCGCATTGAAATGGACTTTCCAAATCGTAAACCAATACCCGTTGAGCCAAACCATGTGCCCGCGGCATTACTTGAAGGTTTATCACATACGCCACTTGAAGTGCTTAAAAATGACCAAGCCTATTTCGCTATTTATGATAATGAAGAAATTATCAACGCGATCATCACCGATTCTGACAAGCTAAAACTTCTCGCGCCATATGACGTTACGGTGAGTGCACCAAGTAAAGACTTTGATTGCGCATCACGCTATTTTTGGCCAGCTAATGGCGGCGATGAAGATCCGGTAACCGGCTCTATTCACACAGGGCTTGCCCCTTACTGGGCTGAAAAGCTCAATAAACAGCAAATTGTAGCGCTGCAAGCATCAAAACGCAGCGGCATTATATATTGTGAGGTAAACGACAGCCGCGTCAAAATCTCTGGTGACGCAGTGCAATACCTTACAGGCACCATTACAATTTAAGCAAAATCAACAATGATATTACTTCAGCTTGCTCGGCTTAGCTTTTAGGCGTTTACCCGCAAGGTTTAAAAAACGCTGAAACGTTGGGCAAGCTAAATGATGCGGCGCGCTGCACTGTGCAGCGTGGCGCAAGCCATCTCGTATTGCCGTCATCGATTTAATTTGTTTATCAAGCTCATCTGCTTTTTCAAGCAATAACGAGCGATTCACCTCAACGCCTTTCGGCAACAGCATTTCAGCAATTTCATCGAGCGACAAACCAACGTAACGCCCCAAATTAATGAGCGCTAACTTCTCTAATACCTGTTTGTCGTAATAACGGCGCAATCCATTGCGACCTGCAGAGCGGATCAGCCCTTTTTCTTCGTAATAACGTAAGGTTGATGGTTTTAAACCCGATTGTTTAGCAACTTGTGCAATATCCATAATTTTTCTCACGTGCACTTGACTTAAAGTCGACTTGAAGTAATACCCTTATTCTATTGTTTAAATTAACAGGCGTAAATCATGACCTTTGACAGCATGTGGGACACACGATTTTCAAACAGCGAATATGCTTACGGCACACAAGCAAATGACTTTTTAAAGCAACACGTTTCATCACTTAAAGCAAGCAAAGTGCTCACTCTTGCAGAAGGCGAAGGACGCAACGCAGTATTTCTTGCTCAGCAAGGTTTTGAGGTCTGCGCCGTCGACGCATCAATCAAAGGATTAGAAAAAGCAGCGCAATTAGCTGACAAGCACAACGTAAACATAGAGTTTATTCACGCTGATTTAACCAACTTTGATTTAGGCGAAAACAAATGGGATAGCATCATCTCAATTTTTGCCCCGTTTTCACAAGCGCATAGGCGTTTACTTCACGCCAATGTGGTTAAAAGTTTAAAACCAAACGGAGTATTTTTACTTGAAGCCTACACACCCGAGCAAATTCATTTAGGCACAGGCGGCGGCAACGATATCAGTACTATGATCACAACAACGCAGCTTAAAAATGAATTAACCGGATTAGATTTCGCATTGCTACAAAGCCTTAAGCGCACTGTTATTGAAGGTGCATTTCATACCGGTGAGGCAGCTGTGATCCAAGCAATCGCACGGAAATCACTATAAATCATATAGCTAAAATGTTAAAAAGACGCTCAATCAAACGTTTAAAAACAATAATTTATGAAAAGGAAGATTCATGCGTTTTTCTCTTGCGTTAAGCATGTTGTTAGGCCTTGCAAGTTATGCGGTTAATGCCAAAAATAGTGACCTGAGCGTGTTTGATAAATCACGCGACCGTCATATTCCAGTGACAGTCTCAAAGCCTATAAATTCAGCAAGTTGCACGCAAAAAAATCAATGCCCGGTCGCCATAATTAGCGCGGGATATGGGATTAAACACACCGAATACCAATTTATTGAAACTTTGCTTAATAAAAATGGATTTTTAACTATCGCTGTAGGGCACGAACTGCCCAATGACCCACCGCTCTCAGTCAGCGGTGACTTATACCAAACGCGCAGTGAAAATTGGCAACGTGGCGCACAAACACTGCGCTTTGTTAAATCACACTATGCCAACAAATACACACACTATAACTTTAATGCACTCACGTTAATCGGCCATTCAAACGGTGGCGATATTTCGTCGTGGCTTGCCAATGAAAACGTCGATTATATCGAGCACGTAATCACTATAGACCATCGCCGTGTACCGCTTCCTCGAAATAAAAATATTAAGGTACTTTCAATTCGTGGCAGCGACTTCCCAGCCGATAAAGGCGTGCTTTATAGCGAAAGCGAAACTCAGCAACTACCTGTATGTGTTGTTAAAATTGCAAAATCTCGTCATAACGATATGTACGACGGTGGTCCTAAGTGGTTAAAACAAGCAATAAACACACACATCACGCAGTTTTTAAACAACCAACCTTGTCATTCTAAAAGCGAGTAATATGAAAGACCTGTGCTTGTTCAATAGTCAACGACTCACGGTGTCGGCGTTAAAGCAAACGCTAAACCATGCAGAACTTAACCAGCTGATTGCGATTTTAAGTCCCGAGGTAACACGTCACCTACCACCTAGTTTTCACGGGATTACAACACCTGTTGATGCAAAGGTTTGGTTAAATGAACAAGCACAAACAAGCCAAGTTTATGGCATTTATCACAATGCCGAGTTAACACTGATTGGCTTATTTATAATTTATGAAGACAAGGGCCACGCACATATTGGTTATTTATTTAACGCGCAATATTGGGGCAAAGGTTACGCCAGTGAACTACTAAAAGCACTTATTCACTATGGCAAAGCAAAAACACAGTGGCGCGTAATACACGGTGGCGTAAGCATTGATAATCCAGCATCGGCGCACGTGCTAAGCAAAATGGGGTTTACCAAAACGCCTTCTAACACCAGCGATATGCTGCAGTTTGAATTAGCGCTTTAATAAACTGATGCAAAAATTACTAATAAGCAGTTGTTTGTTTGGCAATCCTGTACGCTACAACGGCAAAGCCCTCGCCCTTGAGTTACAAACACTTAAACAGCATTTTGAACTTTTGCCTTTTTGCCCCGAAGTAAGCGCAGGTTTGCCAATTCCAAGGCCGCCTGCTGAAATTATCTATCGCCAAAAACACAATACCACACGCGTTATACAAGATGACTGGCTCGATGTGACCGACGCATTTATAAAAGGTGCAAAACTCACCTTAGCATTTTGCCAAACACACAATATTAAATTGGCGTTATTAACCGAACTTAGCCCTAGCTGTGGCAGCACTGAAATATATGACGGCACCTTTACGGGCAGTAAAATAAGTGGGCAAGGCGTCACTGTACAGCTGCTAAACCAGCACGGCGTAAAAGTATTTAATCAGTTCAATATTAATGCTTTAATTGAACGGGCTAAACAATAAGGAACACCAAACATGGACATCAACTACCGCGTTGCCAATCAAAGCGATACCTCAGCAATTGCGTCTCTTCACACACAAAGTTGGCAAAACACCTACCATACTATGTTAAAAGCCGAATACTTAAACCAAGTTGCCCCAAGCGAGCGTTTAACGCTTTGGCAATCTCGTTTGGCTACTGAAAATAGCAAGCAGCATGTGATTATTGCGTCTCATCAAAACAAACTCGTTGGCTTTATTTGTGTTTACGCCGATCACGAAGCTGAGCTTGGCAGCTTGCTCGATAACCTACATGTCGATGGTCATTATCATGGTAATGGCATCGCCAAGCAGCTAATGTCTATGGCAACACAATGGCTACAAGCAAACGCTAAACACCCAAGCATCTACTTAGAAGTGCTATCAGGAAATCATCACGCCATTAAAGTGTATGAAAAGTTGGGTGCTAAACGAGTCAAAGCAGGCGTATGGCATGCGCCATGTGGTTCAGTGGTCGATGAATTTGTTTACCAATGGTCGGATAAAACACAATTAAGTGAGTACTAACACTCACTATAACCACCACTTTATTTGACTGTCGCTAAATTGTCAGATAGATGACGGGCGAATGTCATTAAGATGTCTGGTATTTGTCAGCGCAGTCGGTACACTAAATTTTTATGCTGTTCCTTATCAACCTACACCGATAAGGAAATACATCATGAGTTTATTTGTGAAACTAGATAATAAGAAAATACAACAACTGCGCTTACAACACTGTTGGAGTCAAGAAGAGCTGGCAGTCACGGCGGGGTTAAGTATTCGCACCATTCAGCGTGTTGAAAAAAATGGCAACGCCTCGCTCGAAACCAGTAAAGCGTTGGCCGCGGTGTTTGAGCTAACCCCCGCGCAACTGCAGCAACAATCAAATATTGAACATATTACCTTTGCCTTTTTAATTAAGTACGGCTGGATTGCCGCATTTGCCATTTCAAGTGTGATGTTTGGTTTGTGGATTGTCGATATTCTGATCCCTACGCTAAAAGGCGCCAATTTTGATGCCCAATATGAATTGCACGGAAATTTTCGTTATTTGGATTTTGGTGGCATCAGCTTTGTGATAGGGTTTGTGTGGTTAAGCATTAACATTTTTGTTGATTTTCAAGCGCGTAAAAAGCAGCTATCAAATTCAACTCCCTCAGTTTAAGGACAAATATGTATTCTGCCACTTGCCTATGCGGCGAAGTTCACATGACACTTAACGGCCCAATCAGCGATATTATTCATTGCCACTGCTCACTATGCAGAAAATCAAGCGGCACCGCCTTTGCGACCAATGGCTTTATTGACTCGCAGTCGCTAACAATCGAAAAAGGGCAAGAATTCATTAACTCTTTTGAAGTTAAACCGGGTAGAAAACGTCATTTTTGCAAGCAATGCGCGTCTCCACTTTATAGCTCAAATGCGGATGACCCAACACGTTTACGCCTGCGCTTAGGTGTGCTTGACTGCGATATTGTTGAACGCCCAATGTCTCATAACTTTGTTGATTCAAAAGCCAATTGGGATAGTTTAAACATGGATTTGCCACACTACAACGAGTTCGAGCCAAGTCGCTCAAAATAGCATTATGAATAAAGACACAATAAACAAAGTTGTTTTAGTTACCGGTGCTTCTCGCGGTATTGGCGCCGCTACGGCAAAACTGCTCGCTAAGCGTGGTTATCGTGTCGCTATTAACTATGTTAAAAATGACGATGCCGCAACAGATGTTGCAAATGAGATAAAACAAAACGGCGGAATGTGCGATACATTTTGTTCAGATGTCACAAACGAAAACGCAGTTACTCACCTTTTTGATGACATTGAAGCGAATTTGGGCAAAGTGAATTATCTCGTTAATAACGCAGGCATTTTATTTAAACAAAGCACACTTTCAGATATTTCCCTTGAGCGCTTTTTAAATACCGTTAACGGTAATCTTACCAGCACCTTTTTATGCGCAAAAGAATTTATAAAACGTTGCCCGAGTGATGGCGCAATTGTGAATGTATCTTCGGGTGCATCGCAATCAGGCGCGCCCTTTGAATACGTTGACTACGCCGCGGCAAAAGGCGCGGTAGATTCACTGACCCGTGGCCTTGCCCTAGAAGTTGCCGAGCGCGGTATTCGTGTTAACGCTATACGCCCAGGACTTATTTATACTGATATTCATAGCGACGGCGGCGAACCAACGCGCGTTGACCGACTCAAAGAAAAAATTCCACTTAAGCGTGGCGGGCAACCTATTGAAGTGGCAAACAGCATCGCTTATTTATTATCAGACGACGCCTCATTTATCACCGGAAAAATACTTGATGTTACAGGTGGCATCTAACAATGCGTTCCCCTTTCAAGTACAACAAATTACCGCCTCCGAAACGATTAGCGTGCGTCATCAAGTACTGTGGCCAGAAAAACCAATGGATTTTTGCCAACTACCGGAAGACCAAAACGCCATCCACTTTGGCATTGAAATCAAGCGAGAGTTAGGGTCTATTGACCTTTCAAGTTCATTTTTGCAGCAGTTTGATTGGGGTTTATACAAGGCAGAGGCTGTGTGGCATAGTTACTCTATGTGAGTCAGCCGATAACACAGTAGAAAGCCCAATCAAGCGCTGCCGAACGGTTCTTTTGAGCGCACTTTTCTCATTGTTGCTCGATATTCGCTTAGATTGCTAGGCCACACATCGAGCGCCGCGATAAAAGCACGGTCAACAAGAACAAAAATAGAACAGCAAAGATCAACAGACCCTAATATGTGTAGCATCGTTATTTATCAATAAAAACGAAGCGCGTTTGCGCAAATTTGCCACCTTGCCTAGTTACCAAAACCAGGGTCTCGGTAGCGAACTTTTACAGCATATTTTAAGCGATGTTAAAAAGCGAAATATTGAAAAATTTTGGCTTGATGCCCGCGAAACAGCCGTACCTTTTTATCGTCGATTTGGCTTAACTGTTGAGGGTGAGCCCTTTTTAAAACACCACCTAACTTACGTCAAAATGGTACTAAGCCTTCGTTAATGCGGAAACATTTACGCTAAAACCGCGTTAATCCATTTAAATTTCGTAGTAGCTTAAAAACAAGTCCAGAGTATCATTTGTTAGCTCACGCATTTGTTCTTCATTGAGTCGCTCATCAAAATGTAACACCTGCGGCCAAAAAGCTTGCCCTTTTAACAAACCAAGTAATTGCTCAGACACTAGATACGGGTCTTTTTTGCGAAACTTTCCATCTTCCATAGCATGTCTAAGCCAACGAATAAGCGTTGTTTCTTGTTCAAAGAACTCACGCAACTCACCATTAGACATCTCTGGGTTAAATAAGCAGTGACCCATCGCCACGCGAATTAAATCAAGTGTGCCTTGATCGCACATAAACTGAAGTTCGTTGGCAATCAACTCGCTCAGCTGACTGCGCAAATCTCGATTTTTATCGTATTCAAACTCATACGTCAGAATATTCTGACTCCAAATATCACGAATAATGTGAGTTACCAAAATCTCTTTACTTTCAAAGTGATTGTAAACAGTACGCTTTGATACTTGCGCAGTTTCGGCAATTTTATCCATGCTGGTGTCGCTTACACCATATTGCTGGAATGCCGTTTTTGCGCCATCAATAATCGCTTGGCGTTTTTGCATACTGCGGCTGATTTTGGCTTCGCTCATGATTTGGTCTCTTAGAAAAGTTGGAAATTATTTTTACACTAATTGGTTTACTTTTCAATTGCGACCAGTAAACTACACCGCACAGTTTACTTGATCAATGATTGTACTGAAGCGTCTTTAGCCGTTAACGGTTTTCTATTTTAGGTTTTAAATGCTTTAAAAATCATAAAGATAAAATCAAGTTCGTTTTATTAAACTTTGACAACTAAGCAACAATGACTATGAAAACTCACTTTTTTACCTCTGCGACCCGTGTAAAATTAGTCGCACTTTCGCTGTTAACTTTGTTTTTGCAAGCATGTTCCGACGCCCCTGCCGAACAACTTACTGTAGAAAAAGTACAAGCCGTTAAGCTAGTACCTGCTGTAAGCAACGCCAAATTGGTTAACCGTACTTTCCCTGCAGAAGTGTCGGCAGTAAAAACCGTCGATTTAAGTTTTGAAGTATCTGGTCGTTTAATCCAAACACAGTTAATGACAGGTACGCTGGCAAACCAAGGTCAACTGCTTGCACAAATAGACCCAACCCCGTTTAAACAACGCGTACAAGAAGCCGAAGCTCGCTTAAGTCAGGCAACACGAGATTTAGAACGTATTGAAGCAACGGCAAAAAACGGTTTGGTATCTCAAAGTCAGTTAGATAACGCAAAAACCAACTTTGAACTGGCCGATATCGCGCTTAAACGCGCTGAAAAAGATCTCAGTTACACCACCTTACTCGCGCCATTTAACGCGCAGATCTCAGAACGTTTCGCTGAAAAAGGAAACTACGTACAAGCCGGCGATATTGTGGCTCGCCTACAAGATGTTTCGCGCTATTACTTTAATGTGAATGTACCGGAGCGTTTAGTAAGTAAATACAAAGAGGGTTCGTTAGTTGGCGCTAATGCACATATTATTTCGGCGCCCGATAAAATTTACCAATTAGAATACATTGAGCATGCCACTCAGCCCGACCCAATTACACAAACATACAAGGTGGTATTTGCCGCACAAGCCAATGATACCAATTTAACCCCAGGTGCCCGTGCGGTTGTACAAGTAAGCCTTGAAAATCAGAGCGACGAGCAACATTTACTGGTGCCATTTAACGCTTTACAAGGTAATGATAGCGAGGGTTTTCATGTTTGGAAATTCAATCGCGACACAGCACAAGTAAGCAAGACAAACGTCGATGTGTTATCGGTTAAAACCCGTTTTGCAGCCATTAAAAGTGGTATTACCGAAGGTGATTTAATAGTAGCCGCAGGCGCCGCACAAATGCGCGAAGGCATGATTGTAAAACCCTATAAAGCGGAGCTATAACTGTGGATATCGCTCGTTATTCAATTAGAAACCCGGCCAATGTATGGCTGCTGGTGATTGTATTATTAATTGGTGGCACCCTTGGTTTAAGCAATATTGGTCGCTTAGAAGACCCGGCATTTACCATTAAGCAGGTGCAAGTTGTAACCCAGTTTCCGGGCGCTAGTGCGCAAAAAGTTGAGCGCGAAGTCACCGAGCAGCTTGAAATTGCGCTGCAACAAATGCCGCAACTTAAACAGCTAACGTCTATTTCAAAACCCGGTTTGTCGGAAATTACCGTTGAAGTAAAACCAAACTTCGACTCAAACGAGTTACCGCAAATATGGGATGAGCTGAGAAAACGACTGCGCGATGTCACCAGCATTTTGCCATCAGGTAGCCACGCACCAACGGTTTACGATGACTTTGGTGATGTTTACGGCATGTATTACGCGCTCAGTGCGCCTGAATTTAGCCCGCAAGAGTTACGTGAATTTGCCCGCATTATTCGCCGCGATTTACTCATCACCGAAGGCGTTGCCAAAGTGCAAGTCAGTGGTGTACAACAAGAGCAATTGGTGGCTTACATTAACCCATATCAGTTGTCGGGCTTAGGTATTTCATTTCCAGAGATCACCGCACTACTTGAAGAAAATTTAAAACCATTTAATGGCGGTCGTATTCAACTAGAAGGCCGCAGCCTGCGCTTAATTGTTGAAAACCCGCTAGATCAAATTGAAGAAATTTATAACCTAACAATTGTTGTACCGGGTACTAACCAATCATTTAAAATTCGTGATATTGCTGAGCTTAAATTTGAACCGCTCGATATCCAGCCTACGCTTATTCGCTACCAAGGTAACGAAGCAATTACCCTTGCCGTATCGGCGTTAAACGATGTCAACATTGTTGAAGTGGGCAAGCGCGTGAATGCTAAAGTGGCCGACTTGTTAAACGAGCTGCCTGCAGGCATCACACTGACCCCAATTTACGACCAAGCCAATATTGTTGATGAATCTGTAAAAGGGTTTATTAATAATCTAATCATGTCGGTGATTGTTGTAACCTTAACGCTAATGGTATTTATGGGCTGGCGCTCAGGCGTGGTGGTTGGCTCGGTATTGTTAATTACAGTAATGGGCACCGTATTAATTATGTGGCTGATGGGTTTGCAGTTACAGCGTATTTCGCTGGGCGCTATGGTAATTGCTATGGGGATGCTGGTTGATAATGCCATTGTAGTTGCCGAAGGTATGATGCTGCGCATGAAACAAGGCAAAAAAGCGCTTGAAGCCGCAAGCTTTATTGTAAAACGTACGCAATGGCCATTATTAGGTGCAACAGTAATCGGAATCGCGGCCTTCTCGGGCATTGGTTTATCAGACGACGCAACGGGTGAGTTTCTTTACTCGCTATTTGCGGTGGTGTTAATTTCACTCATGCTCAGCTGGGTATTAGCAATCACCGTAGTGCCGCTATTTGGTAAATACTTTTATAAAGTGGAGCAGCAATCTGATACACAATCTGGCCACAGTGCATTTTACCGTGGTTATATCGCCCTACTGCACAGCGCACTTAAATTAAGATGGATTACGGTTGCGGTACTGTTTGCTATTACTTTTGTTGCCTACGCCAGTTTTGGTTTAGTGAAACAAGGTTTCTTCCCGCCTTCAAATGCACCTATTTTCTTTGTGCATTATTGGGGGCCACAAGGGCAAGATATTCGCGAAACCACCAAAAAAGTAGCCGATACCGAAAAAATGCTGCTGCACTTTGATGAAATAAAGTCAGTAACCAGCTTTGTTGGCCGTGGTGCAGATCGCTTTACCTTAACTTATGCGCCACAACAACCAAACGAAAGTTACGGCTTTTTCTTGGTACGCACCCACCAGCGCGATGAAATTGACGGTGTGATTCAGCAGTTAACTAAGCTGATGCCAGATATCGATCTCAACGCCCATTTTTATACCGAACGCATGCAGTTTGGCCCAGGTGGCGGTGCTAAATTAGCAGCGCGATTCTCAGGCCCAGATTCTGAAGTACTACGCCAGTTAGCCCGTGAAGCTGAAAACATTATGCTAAACGATGGCAAAATTCGCGATATTCGCCATGATTGGCGTGAAAAAGGCTTAGTGTTAAATACCCATTATGATTCGGTAAACGCGGGCATTGCAGCGGTTTCACGTAATGATTTTGCACAAACTATTCAATATGCTTCAACGGGGCTGGAACTTGGCCGCTTGCAAGATGGCGATTACAGTTACGCCATTACCGCCAAAGTTGCAAGCTCAGGCCAATCGGAAACCGAAGCTATTGAAAACAGCTTAGTGTGGAGCTCATCACAGCGTAAATACATTCCATTTAGGCAAGTATCTACTGGCTTAAAACTGGAAAACGAAGAGACTCAAATTCACCGCCGCGACCGCGTAAGAACCATTACGGTACTTGCCGACCCGGGCTTTGATGAAACCGCAGGTAAAGCATTTGCACGTATCAAACCGCAAATTGAAGCGATGCAACTACCTGCTGGCTATAGCCTAGAATGGGGTGGTGAATACGAGTCATCACGCGATGCACAAAAAGCACTTGGTACAGGCTTGCCTGCGGGCTTTTTAGTGATGCTGTTGATTTCTATTGTGTTGTTTGGCCGCGTGCGCCAGCCACTGATTATTTGGTTAGTTGTGCCAATGGCTGCGGTAGGTGTGGTAACTGGTTTACTTGTTACCGATATGCCGTTTGGCTTTATGTCACTGCTGGGTTTCTTAAGTTTATTTGGCATGTTAATTAAAAATGCCATTGTTTTACTTGAAGAAATTGACCTGCAAATCAAAGAAGGCAGCGTACCAAACGAAGCTATTTTATCGGCCAGCGCGTCACGTTTACGCCCTGTTGCACTGGCTGCGATTACCACCATTTTAGGTATGGCGCCGCTTTTAAGCGATGCGTTCTTCGCCGATATGTCGGTAACCATTATGGGTGGTTTAGCATTTGCAACCTTGCTCACACTGATTGCCGTGCCTGTGTTCTATAGCATTTTTTACCGCTTAAGCTATCGTAAGGTGAAAGTAAATTAATACTTTGCTAGCTGAATAAAAGCAAAATTAAAAAAGCGAGTTAGGGTTTCCCAACTCGCTTTTTTGTTATCGATAACGTCGCCATGTAAAAAAACAATAAACATTAAAGCATGCGTTTTAAAGTATCGTCCTTTTTAATAAAGTGATGATACAGCGCACCCGCGACATGCATCAAAATTAGCAAGGCAAAAACAGTAATAAATAAGCTGTGTAATTCACGAAACAGGCCATAAAGCACAATGTTTGGTTCGCTTTTCACGCCAATGCTCACTATGCCAAAAAACGAGATTGGCTTACTGGCAAAATACTGTGACAAAATGCCCGTTAGTGGCACTGCACACATCAGGCAATAAAGTAGAAAATGCACACCGCTTGCTGCCATTTTCTGCAACTTAGATTCATCACCGCTCTTAGTTACCGGCGTTGAGCTAAATTTGGTGCACATACGCAGCACAAATAATACTAAAGCAACTAAGCCAAACGCCTTATGTAGCGCCAGTAAACTGGGTTGCCATGGTTCAAGTGAACTAACCATAGTTAAACCTGCAGCAAACAACGATACGAACATCATCGCCATTACCCAGTGTAATAGTCTTAAACTTAAGCTGTGTTTAGCAATCATTGCAGCGCCTCCAGCAGTTTTTCTTTCGCTCTGCGACGATAAGACTCTGCATATGCAGCAGAGCGCGCATTCAAGATGGGATCTTGAGTCGCGACAACGCCTGTTGGTAAAGTTAGCGGATCAAAGTTTATGTCGTGGCAGCGCGCATCTTCGCTGGCATCGATAGTTTTAATCTTGAGCACTCCCGCAGATATCTGTTCGCGTGAGCTTGGCCAAATTACCGCAGGATTAGTTTCATCATCGTCAGTACTGGCTAAAGTAAATACCCAATTAAAGGATACAGGCCCACCTGCTAAACGGTTTGCCAACTCATCAAACAGCGCGTTATTACTATTTGCAAGAGTATTTGGTGTGTTATCGCTAGGCATAACATGCCACCTAACAGCGTGTTTATTGCTTTGATTATCAATCAAATAGAACGCATTTATGCTGTTGTATTGCTCAAGAGCAAAACTCGAAGACGGTGTGTAGCTGGCTTTCCAATTTAAAAAGTCTTTACTTTCAGGATGCTCATTAAAAAATGCTTTAATCGCAGCAGGTCCTTGCTTAATTGCCACAATTTGATGATAAAAATCATGTGCATTAGTGACCGCCATCGCAGGCGGTGTATTCATGGCAATACGCCACTGCTCAGTGCTGCTTAAATTAAAACTCAACGCTAGGCTGCGCACTGGCGCTTTTAAATCTGGCGCTGTTGGATTACTACCCGCAATTGAAAAGCGACCAACAAAAGCAGTCGTACCAGCTTCAAACAAGCTTGCTTTTGTGTAGGGTGCAAGTGCGCCATTAGCGACAAACTCGCCTGTTACACACGCACCTTTCGCATGCGCACGGCGAAAACCAGCAAACGGCTTATTGCCTTCTTGCAAGTCGACAAATTGCTGCGCAGTGACTTTTTCCTGTGCAACTAAATTGGCAGACAACACCAAGCCCGACCAAGATAAAAATTGAATAAGTGTTTTCAAATGTGCCCCTTAACTTTAATAAACCACGATAAAGTTCACATCCATACCAATCGCTGAAAATGCAAACATAACTAAAAGAGTGTAGCCGATTGGCATAAATGCACCGTCTATACGGTATAAACCAGAAAACAGGCCAATTTATTTCACCGATTTAGCCTTATTTGCTTCGACTTCAAATTAATATTTGTTTATCTAACTAAATCTAAATAAATCTAAATAAATCATAAAAACGTTAAAAATAAATTAGATCAATATAAACAAATACTTAAACACACTTCCTGTGTTGATCAAGTTTTATTCACTTGAAATTAGAGCTCAAATAATTAGAATTGTAATTAATTTTAACCATATGAGGTAAATATCATGAGTACTAAAACGGATCTTTTTGGGTACCTTTCTTTTAAATTTATCGCCGCTGTAAGTTACTTATTAGCCGCGGGTTCTCTTGCTAAAAAGCGAATCTCAGGTGACTCACTAGGGCGCTACGCAAATTCTCAAAACAAATAACATAATTAATTAGTACTAAAATAAAATGTTCGATTACGCGACTTTTTCTATTTTATTATATTTCGCCCTGCTAATTTTCATTGGCGTTTATGCCATGAAAAAATCCACATCAGATAACGGTGAATATTTGCTCGGTGGGCGCAATGTCAGCGCCAAAGTGACCGCATTGTCAGCTGGTGCCTCAGATATGAGTGGCTGGATGTTGATGGGTCTACCAGGTGCCGCTTATGTTAGTGGATTAGGCAGTATTTGGCTTGCAGTTGGCCTAGTGTTAGGTGCGTACGTGAACTATCACATAGTTGCGCCTAAGCTTCGTGTATTTACAGAACTTGCAGATGATGCGCTGACTATTCCCGAGTTCTTTTCGAAGCGCTTCGCTCTTGAAAAAGGCAGTGTCAGACTAATTGCATCGATTGTTATTATTGTATTTTTTACAGTTTATACCGCATCTGGCCTAGTCGCCGGTGGTAAATTGTTTGAATCAGCATTTAATATTGATTACACCATTGGCATTGTTGCTACCGTAAGCATTGTCGTGATTTACACTGTGCTTGGCGGTTTCCTTGCGGTCAGTTTAAGTGACTTTATTCAGGGCGTAATCATGCTCATTGCGCTGATTGCCGTACCTATGGTGACCTTCAGTAACTTTGATGCTAAAGCTGCCAGTAACTTCACCCAATCAATGTCGTTTGATTTTGGCAATGTTGAATTGCTTGCCGCAATCAGCTTAATGACATGGGGCCTTGGTTACTTTGGTCAGCCACACATTATCGTGCGCTTTATGGCAATTGATAGCCATGAAAACTTAGCCAAAGCACGCAAAATCGGTTTATCGTGGATGACGATTTCGATTATTGGTGCGCTAGTAACAGGCCTTGTTGGTGCAAGCTTTATCGCCAATAGCGAGCAATCAGTATCTGATCCCGAAACCATTTTTATCTTTCTATCGCAGTTTTTGTTCCACCCATTTGTAGCAGGTTGGCTGCTTGCAGCAATTTTAGCTGCCATTATGAGCACCATTTCGTCACAGCTATTAGTGTCGTCGAGCTCACTGGTTGAAGATATCTATAAGAGCTATGCGAAGCGTCAGCCAAGCAGTAACGAACTGCTCATGATTAGCCGCGTGTGCGTGCTCGTGGTTGCCGTTGTGGCATCATTTATTGCGCTAGACAGCAATAGCAGCGTACTTAATTTAGTATCAAACGCATGGGCCGGTTTTGGCGCAGCATTTGGCCCACTGGTAATCTTTAGTTTGTGGTGGAAAAAGCTAACGCACAGCGGCGCAGTAGCCGGTGTAGTTGTTGGTTCACTCACCGTACTACTTTGGGCATACGTACCGCTACTCGAAAATGGCGAAACCTTAAGTGTTTACTTTTACGAGTTACTACCAGGTTTTGTAGCAAGTTCACTGGCAATCGTACTCGTTAGCCTGAACACGCAGCAGCCAGACCAGCAAGCTATCAAATGGTTCGACGCAACAAACGCCAAGCTCCAAGAGGCTTAATTTATGCAACAAAATCTTAAAAATATCGGCTGGAAACGGATTGTGATTAAAGTGGGAAGCGCATTAATTGCGCCTCACCGCGATGGATGCAGTAGCCAGTATTTATTAAGTATCGCAAATTTTATTGTACGTTGCCGTGCATCGGGTATTCAGGTGGTATTAGTATCATCGGGCTCGGTCGCCGCAGGCGCGCACTTATTTAATAACGTCGACAACTCGTCAATGATAGTGAAAAAAGCCATGGCGGCAGCAGGTCAGTCAGAAATGATGGCAACTTGGGATAGATTATTTGATTTTAATACAGCCCAAGTACTGCTTACCCATGCCGATTTACGCAATCGCGACCGCTTTGAAAGTGTGCGCGATACGCTGACTGCGTTATTACATAACGATATTCTGCCAATCGTAAATGAAAACGATACAGTAACCACCGACAAGCTAAAAGTGGGTGATAACGACAATTTATCAGCAATGGTGGCAAGTGCCGCTTACGCCGATGCATTGATTATTTGCTCTGATATCGACGGGCTTTATACCGCTAATCCTCATGAGGACAAAAGCGCAACGCTGATTCCTGATGTAATGCGTATTGATCCTGAAATTTACGCAATGGCAGGCGGTGCAACCAGCGATGTAGGTACTGGCGGTATGAAAACCAAAGTACAAGCAGCTGAAAAAGCAGTTTCACACGGTATTAATACATACATTGTTAACGGCTTTAGTGAAGCGACGTTTAATACGTTATTACAAGGCGGTAACCCAGGCACCTTGTTCCACGCCATCGAAACACCGATGCAAGACCAAAGTCACTGGATGAAACACACCACCAAAGCACAAGGTGAATTGGTTGTTGAAGACACATTTGCGATGCAAAAACAAAGCGACGATCTCATTACGCCGCAAGATTTGGTGAATGTGATTGGTGATTTTTCAGCTGGCGAAGTGGTACTACTTCGTAAAGAAAACGGCGACAAACTTGCCAAAGTAAAAAGTAATTACAGCAGTTGCTTACTTAATTTTGTGGCCGAGCAAGACAACGATGCCTTGTCTGAGAAGCTGCATGACTCAGCAGCGCCTATTCTCTCTGAGCAATATGTATCTTTAAGTAATTAGCAACTAACTTGCACCGTAATTGTTTGACCCTATCAAACATAATTACAACCCAACAAAGGGGTTAGCATAGCGCTAACCCTTTTTATATTGCAATATCAGTCACTTTGCAGTGCGTCAATCGGATCAAGCTTAGATGCCTTAATCGCGGGGTAAACACCAAAAACAAGACCTACCAACGCACAAATGCTAAACGATAACACTATTGCGCTTAGCGACCACGACACCGCCCATTGAGAGTAAAAAGCAATCAGCTCTGACAGTGCAATACCAAAGAATACACCCAATAAGCCACCTAAAATGGAAATGGTGAAACTCTCGGTAATAAACTGCACTTGAATATTCTTTTGCGTTGCGCCAATGGCGCGCAATAAACCGATTTCTTTAGTGCGCTCAAGCACAGTGGCTAGCATTATGTTCATAATGCCAATACCGCCCACCAGCAGCGAAATTCCGGCTACACACGACATTACAATATTAAAAATTTGCTGGGTTTGCTTTTGCTGCGCCAATAACGCGGCAGGCACAATTAGCTTGTAATCATCAATATCGTTATGACGCCCTTTCACTAAAGCATCAATCGCTTGCGCCGCCATCACAGGGCTAAAACCCGGTTCGGTAGCAAGTTTAATGCGAGTAATTTCGGGGTCGAGTAATTCGCTTTTAAAACGGTGAATCGCGGTTTTAAGCGGAATAAAAATCTGATTTTGTTCATCGCCTAATTTAACGCCCTGAAACTCTTTTTTCTTTAAAAATGGCGCTTCAAGAATACCTACCACTTCAAACCACAAATGGTTAATTTTGACTGATTTTCCCACCGCATTGCCAAGCGGGAACAAAGTACGCGCAGTATTTGCACCAAGTAGCGCCACTTGCGAAAAGTGCTGACCATCTTGCTGATTAAGCAAGCGCCCGGCACTTAAATCAAAATGTGCAAGCTCAAAGTAGTTTTCACTTACACCTACTGCTTGGCCATCAAATTTGGCGTATTCACTAAACACATGGTAGGTTTCAACCACTTTTTCAGCGGCAAAATCTGTAATAAACGGCAAGGCTTCAACTGCAACTTTGCCATCATTAAGCGATAACCCGTCCGAGTGCTTACGCTGCTCTCTAAGTTCATCCTCTTCAAAGTCTTTAGCTTCTACAATTACGTTATTAAGGCCCATTGAATCAATCATTTTCAGTGCTTCACGCTGTGCACCTTCACCAATGTTCAACATGGCAATTACCGCACCTACACCAAAGATCATACCGAGCAAAGTTAAAAAAGTGCGCATTTTATGCTGCTGCAATTGCACTGCGGCATCTTTAAATAATCCGACTAAATTCATAGCTTGCCCTCCTGCTCAACTAGCGCAATTACATCACCTTTGGAAAGGCCCTTTACAATTTCAACATGGCTTAAATTACTTGCACCTAAGGTAACTGGCGCTTTGCTGTAACCCGATGCCGTTTTAAGTTGCACATACGCGCCTTCTTCGTCAGCAAATACGCTAAATTTTGGTACGATTAGCTTTTCGGCTGACTGATCCGCCACTATATTTGCCACCACTTTTAAACCCGGTCGTAAGTAGTCGCCTTGCTCATCAATACTGGCGGTGATCTCGTAATACTTTTGCGGATCTTGTCGCTTAATTGATTTAGGAAACGGTGCAAGCTTACTTATTTTGCCAGTAAAGATTTTATTGGGTGTTGAAATAAGCGAAAACTCAATTGCTTGATCTTGCTTTAAATTAATCGCTTCGCGCTCTTTTACAAACAACTTGATTTGCATAACCGAGGTATCAGGCAAGCCCGCAATTTTTTGGCCCGGCCATAAAGTTTGCCCTGCTCTTGGCTTTTCACCATGCCAGTTTACACTGTGTGTAAGCAAGCCATCGTGCGGGGCAACCACCTCTAACGACGACAAATTGCCATCGAGCATATTAATTTTGCTTTGATGCTGCTGACTTTGCATGCTTAAGAGGTCTAGCTCGCCTTGCGCGCTGCTATTAAACTGATCAGACTGCCAATTAAAATAGGCCGTTTTGGCATTTAAATAGTCGACCTTTTGCGCTTGCTCTAAAATCTCAAGTTTCGAGATAATACGGTCATCGTCGATAGAGAAATTTTCAGCAAATTGCTTTTCTTCTTCAACAATTTCCATATCAAGCCCTAAGTGTTTTCTGCGCGTGTCGATTTCGGTATTTTTACCGGATAAATCTTGTGATACTTTTTGGTTTGAAAAATCACTCTCGCGCTTTTGCTTAATCATTACACGACCATCAAACCGTGCAATCACTTCACCTTTTTTAACTTGAGAGTATTCAGGCATTAACCATGCCAGCGTTTGCGGCCCACGCGATGATGCAGGGGTGCTAATCACGGTTTCATTGGCGGCAATTAGCTCGCCTTTTGCCTCTACATAATTTTTAAACGGGGCTTTTTGCACCGTGAACGTAAGCTCAGCGGCTACGTCATCGGGTTTTGAGCACGCGGTTAATAAAATCACGCTTACAACAATAGCTAAATACTTCATAAACGCACTACCTCTCCTTGTTCAATACCGCTTTTTATTACCGCAAAACCATTACTAATATTACCTACCGTAACAGGGGTTTTATCACCATTTTTTTCAATTACATACGCGCTTGATTGGTCGCTATGCAATGCGCTTACAGGCACAATCAATACATCGTCAATTTTATCGGTAGCGATCTCTACGCGGGCGGTTAACCCTGGGCGCATTGCAGCTGCATTGATATTATCGAGTTTAATTAAGGTGTCGACGATTCGGCGTTTATCTTGCGGCGATTTTTCACGAAACGCACTGCCAATACTGGTTATTTTGCCCGATGTAATAATCGGCTCAGAGCCATCAATGGTCACTTTAACATTCTGATTAAGTGCAATGCGGCCAAAGTCAGCTTCGTCAATTTGTGCTTTTACCTGCATATCTTCAATTACCGCTAATTCAATTACCGGCTGACCAAATTGCACACTTTCACCTACCGTAGGCTTTTCGCCACTGGCGTCGGTGTAATACATTACAATGCCATCCATGGGTGCTTTTACTTTCAGCTTTTCAATGTCGTGTTCTAGGGCATCAACTTCGGCTTTTAAGCGATCGGCTTTACCTTTAGCTAAGCGAATATTGAGCGCTTTAGTTTCATCTTGAAAGGTCAGCTTTTTCTTAGCCAGCTCAAGATCGTTCTTAGCAATGGTAAAATCAATCTGTGCCTTGCGTTTATCGTTATCCGACATTGAATCATCGTTAATATCGGCCTTACGCTTGGCAATATCGTAATTCATTTGCGCTTCGGCAAGGGCAAGTTTTAACTCTTCTTGGTTTTTAATCTCTTGCGCTTTTTGGTTTTCGAGCTCTTTTACCGCGCGGTCATATTCGCTGGTTTTTTCAATTAAGCGGTCGCGCACGGGTTTATCATCAAAAGAGGCAACCATCTCGCCTTTTTTCACTTGTTTATTCTCAGGCGCTAAAAACTTCACCTTGTATTGCCACATACGTGAAATAGACGGCGGTGCAATAAGCGATTGCTGTGCTGATTCTAATTCGCCATTGGCTTGCACAGCCAACTGTAAGCTGGTTTTTTCAATGGTGTGATAATCAAATTCATCATCGCCACAACCGGCTAACGAAAACGCGATTAGGCTTGCAACTAAGCCAACTTTAAACTTATTCATTGCTGCCTCCTTGCACCACAACACGTCCCGTCATACCCGGTAATATTTTTAGCTGCTGTGTATCGTCAAACTCAAACTTAGCGCGATAATAGGCATCTTTACCCCACTCTTTACGCTCTTCCGGTTGTGTTGAAATATCGCTTAATTTTGCAGTGAGTGGCGTATCTTGATACGCATCAAGCGTAAGCGACATTGTTTGCTCTTGCTTTAAGTGCTTATAATCAATTTCATGTACCCACGCTTCTAAATAAAGACCGGTCATCGCTGGGATTTCAGCAATTTTCCAACCAGGCTGCGCGGTAACCCCTGAAAACAATTTAGTGCCATACCAAGGGTGATTACCATACAAAATGGGGCCTTGATTGGTAGCTTTATGGGTAAGCTTTTGCAAACGTTCGCGGTTTTCTTTTAAGTTAATTTGCAAATGTTCTATCTCGATTTCTTGCTTGCGAATGTTTACCTGCGCTGTGGTTTTTGCCTCAGCAAGACTCGCTTTGGCTTTATGTTTTTGGATCACCGCTTGCTCTAGCTTTAGCTGGTTTTCTTCATAATCAAATGCGCTTAAATGGCTTTTCGGCACCGCAGCATCAATTTTGGCCTTTTCAAGCAATAAGTCAGCACGAGTAAGCGCAAACTCAGCTTCTAAAATGGCTTGTTTACCCTTATTTTGTTGGCGTTTTAATTCATCTTGAGCGGTATTAAGGCTTACTTCATCTTGCTCAATGGTGCTAGCAATTGAGCCGCCCTCAAATACCACAACCACATCACCGGGTTTGGCTATTTCGCCCTCGGGTAGCATCCATTCAACTTGAATGCGCCATGTATCGCTTTGCGGTGCAAAAAAAGTTTGGCTGTCGCTCGCTTTTATCTCCCCAGTAATAAAAATATTTTGCGATGCAGTCAAAGGTGTTGTTGCGAGCGCGCTTGCGAACATCAAAGGCAGTGCGGCGAGTTTAAGTGTTTTCATTGAACGCTGTCCTCTATTTTCACACCATCTTTCATACGAATAATGCGCTTAGCATATTCAGCAATATCTTCTTCGTGGGTCACCATTACAATGGTGTGGCCTTGGGCATGCAAGTCACATAACAACGACATAATTTCGTGGGATGTTTTGCTGTCTAGGTTACCGGTGGGTTCATCGGCAAAAATCACTTTAGGCTCATTAACTAGGGCTCTGGCGATTGCCACACGTTGCCTTTGCCCACCAGACATTTCATTTGGCTTATGCCCCGCCCTGTGGTCAAGCCCCACCTTGGTAAGCATCGCCAACCCTTTTTGTTTTGCTTGTTCTGGCGATATATCACTGTACCTAAGCGGCAAGGTAACATTTTCAAGTGCGGTTAAACGGGTTAACAAATGAAAGGTTTGAAAAATAAAGCCAATGCGCTGGTTACGGATTTTTGATAAGTCTTCATCGCACATATCTTGAATAGATTGTTGAGACAAAAAATACTGGCCTTTGGTTGGCGTATCTAAACAGCCCAAAATATTCATAAGCGTTGATTTGCCCGACCCCGACGAGCCCATAATGGCGACGAACTCCCCTTCGTCAATGGTGATAGAGACATTGTTTAACGCGGTAACACGCGTTTCTCCACTGCCGTACTCGCGATACAGATTCTTCACTTCAAGCACTGCACACATTCCTTGGTTATAATTTTCAGCCGTTAACGGTATACAATCTGAACAGTTCAGTCAACTGATATAACCAACTGATTTAAATGGATAAAAACACATTTAAATGAGAATTAATCGCGTTAACTATTTGTAACAAAACGTGTATTTTCGAATGATTTATAAAAGGTGTAAGTATAGGTCGTTGATAAAGTCACTATCAGCGTGCAAAATGAAAACCCGAACCCAATGTTTTCGGGTTTAGTCATACGTAAAAGGATTTTAGTTAAATGATTAGTGATCTCAGTCTAAGTAAGAATGTTCAGTTTTATAAACTGAATAAAGCACTTACCAAAAAATCTATTGAAGATACATTCAAAGAGATATCTAAAGAACGTGTAGGAAACTATCTTTTAAACGAAGCTAAAATAAGCTATATAACGGCCTCAGGTAATCAAGTAATATATTCTATTGTTTCATATAAGATAGAAGCAGAGCCCTCCTTTTTATCTGGCACTTCGGTTAACGAGCAAAAATACGCCTATTTGTTATTAATAGAATGTGATGATGCCTTGGCCATTTTGAAGAAATATGTTGATTCACCTGAAAAACATTTTTCTTCTTTTATAGATGAGTTTGATTATGAAAAGTTCTGTCATTTCCATGGTGATAAAAACCCAGAATATGAAAGGGTTACTATGAGAAATATGAGCATATCAAATGCTGTCATTAGATCCCGTTCATTAGAAGCTAAAAGCTTAAATGGTATCATTCCATCTAATTCATCTAGCCGATCAATCCCAAGCAACTTCAGAATGAAAGTCGGAGAAGACTCATACACTCTAACACCAAGTACTTCTCGGGTTAGTCATAGGGATAAAAAGTTAGCATTTGATGGTCTAGTTGACTGGGTTGTTGAAATTAAAGATGAAATCAAAATAACTACCAATCAAAGTGAATTTATTAGTAATTTTGCTTCACCTATTTGTTTGAAGGATATTATAGATTTAGGACATAAAGTTGTGGCTATTCTCATAGATCTGACTGAAATAGAAACTAAGGTTTTGAATGGCCGTGCTGTTTTAAGCAAAGCCGATGGTAGCCAATTAGATCGAGGAGAAATAAATAAAATTTTTAATCAATTGAAATCTCCTGTTTTAGTTGATGGTAATCTAATGAAGGTCAAAGGTAAGACTTTAACTGGCACGGTTTCATATTCAAAAAACTTAATTACAATTAGAAATCAGCTTCTTGACAATATATCTGTAACTGAAAACGGCACTGATGTTTACACAATAGGCAAGTATATAAATAAAGAAAAACCATTTTCTGCGGTGTTTGACTCTCCAAACTACTCGTATTATTCAAAGTCATGTTTTGAAGATAAACATTTAATAAATAACATTCAGTCAATACTAAATATATTTGATGATAGTTATAACTTTAACGGCATTGCCAGTGAAAAAGAAAAGCCGCATTCAGCTGATTTAACTAGATTCCCTGTAACCTCTTTATTTCGAGTGGTTGAAGACCAATATTGTGCTCCTCATAATATCGTTATCTGTGATGATATGAATGACGAGTGGTCAGATCATATTGCTATAGATAGTAATAGCGCGATTCCGAGTATTTCTTTTATACATTCTAAATTTACTAAGAAGGACACATATGGTGCTAGTGCTTTTCATGACGTAGTTGCTCAAGCACTAAAAAACATTGGCCGAACCCAAGCGGAAAAGCAACTATTTAAGAATAAATATGACAATGAGTGGCACAATAATTATGAAAATACCAATATTAGTAGGGTAACGGGTGCCCAAAATTGGCAAGATATAGAAGTAGC
Organism: Pseudoalteromonas sp. MMG024; assembly: GCF_021654175.1. Taxonomy (NCBI): domain Bacteria; kingdom Pseudomonadati; phylum Pseudomonadota; class Gammaproteobacteria; order Alteromonadales; family Pseudoalteromonadaceae; genus Pseudoalteromonas; species Pseudoalteromonas sp. MMG024. Next base: position 151,747 of record NZ_JAKFZO010000009.1, on the reverse strand, counting down.
TCTCGATGCTGTAAGTCAAAATCCTAACTCTATAAAAAAAATTGTACTTGCTACACCTTTTTTGAGTAAGGCTAAATTAACAGTAGAATTAAACAAGTTGGCTCTAGGTCAAAAATGTAAGCCACACTATGTGCAGTTAGTCTGGCTTATAAATACGTTTATAAGTTCATGTAAAGATTTTGGAGTTCAAGCTCACATATTGTGTAAACCATAGCCCTGCAAAAAAATAACAAATTTCAAAAACCCACAAAAAAAGCTCCGTAAACGGAGCTTTTGTCTTTTCAAAACACGGAAAAAAATTATTCAGCTAAACCTAGTGCTTCAAGGCGCGCTTTTGCAAGTTGGTAGCGTGCGCGAACATCGTCAATTTGCGCTGCCGTAAGCGTTTTACCCAATGTGCGTAAGCCGCCTTGTTCGTCATTATGGTGAATACCAAATGCAAACTTTAGGTACTCTAATAACAGTGGCTGTGCATCAAGGTATGAAATTGAGTTCATTGCTTGCGAGATTTTATTCGCTTCAGCCCAATTGCCCTCATTTACATACTCTTGCATGGTGACACTTGCTTTCGGGAAGATACACCCAACACCTGTAATGCCGCCACATGCGCCAGCAAGGCCTGCGTGAACCGTTACTGTATCTACACCTGCTAAGATTTTTGCATCTTTGTTTTCTAGCATCAGGGTTTCAATTACTGATACGTCCGTTGTTGAGATTTTAAGTGCTGTTACTTCAGGTAGCGCTGCAAGTTTTCTTAAAATATCAGTTGAAAGTGCATGGTAACCCGCTGCATCTGGATTGTTGTAAGGCATAATCGTAATGCCAGCTTCACGCGCTGCATCTGCCGCAAGCGCGTAATAAGCATACATTTCATCATCAGAAGGCGCTTCTTGGGTTTTTGGTGGCATTACCATTACCGTATCTACACCAACTGTTGCCAACTCAGTAACAATAGTTGCAAGCGCTTCTTTGGTTTCTGCCGCAGCGCCACTAATTAATGGCACGTTAAACTCTTTAGCAACCTCAGAAAGCGCACTTAGTAGAGAAAGACGCTGCTCAGCGCTTAGGTAGCTGTTTTCACCTAGCGTGCCCGAACCAACAAGGCCACCCATGCGCGTGCCAGCTTTACCTTCAACACGTAAAATATCTGCTGCGTACTTTTGTGTTGCAACTAGGTCAATTTCAAGTGCGCCTGTATCAGTCTCTTTTAACCATGTAAACACGGCAGGCATAACCGTATAACGCCAATCTGTACTATTTGTTTGCATCGTATTACCTTTTGTATAAAATCTTTATTGCCTGACTATATCGTATAAAATATACAAAATAAACAATTGAATGAATTAGTCTTCAATTAAGTGCCCAAATTATTACGCTGTATTGAGTTTAGCACGCATACAATTTACCTTAAGTAAAAACCTATTTGCCGTAAAAAAAAATCTACAAAAACCACCGTTTATAAACCTAAAACTCCGTTTTTAATGCGTTTAGTTATCTTTAGCTATTGAAAGGTTTACTAATGCACCTGCGCTATTTATAGTTTTGTAAAATTGTAAGCGTATTTACTTAGCCATTTCACTAATGCCCTTTTGCACTTTTTAAGTGTAAATACGTGCTGCTTATTTATGGAAATATCATGGATGTTATCAATATAAAAACATTTATTCCGAGTAAGGATTACGAGGTCTCTTTATCTTTTTATGCTGAAATTGGCTTTAAGTCTGAATATGTGAGCGAAGATCTTACCCTTTTTGAAAATGGCGATTGTCTTTTCTTCCTGCAACGCTTTTACAACGAAGATTTAGCAAATAACTTTATGTTGCAAATTTGCGTTGCGGATATCGATGATGCGTTTGAGTTATGCAGCAATTCAAAATACAAAACTAAAATCTCACCAATCCAACAAATGCCTTGGGGTAAAGTATTTTATCTTTGGGGACCTTCGGGCGAACTTTTGCATATTACCCAGTTAGGCAGTTAAAAAACAAAATATGATAGCTCAACTTACCCATTCAAATAGCGATATTGCTTCGCAGATTTATGCTGTGTTTCAATCTTCTTATAAAATTGAAGCCGCACTGATTGGCACCGATAATTTTCCACCGCTATCGCGCACGCCACAGGATATAGCAAGCTCAAACACCTTGTTTTATGGTTTTTATGAGAATGACAGACTTGCGGGCGTTATTGAAGTTACATACCAAGACCAAATACTAGAAATAGACAGTTTAACCGTCGCTCCTGAGCATTTTCGTAAAGGCATAGCCGGAAAACTAATGGAGTATGTGTTAAATACGTTTGATTTTACCAAAGCCATTGTTGAAACCGCGGTAGTCAACGCACTCGCTATTCGCTTATACCAAAAGCACGGCTTTAACGAGTTTAAGCGTTTTACACCCAGCCATGGCATTGAAAAACTGGCATTAGTAAAAGAATAATAATAAAAGACATTTACAAAACTATGATCCGACATGCATGCAAGGATGATTGCTTACAATTAGCCGCCCTTTCAATAAAAGTGTGGCTCGACACCTATGCCGTTGAAGGCATAAAGCGTGAATACGCGCAGTATGCCCTTGCTACATTTACTGAAAGCTATTTTAGTTCGTTACTTGATTCGCCAGATTACAACTTATTAGTGGTTGAAAAAGAAAAAGCGCTACAAGGCTATGCCCTGCTTAATATGAACTCTCACTATCAATCGGCAAATAATGGTTTTGAGCTTGAAAAACTGTATATCGATACTGCGATTAAAGGCCAAGGTTTAGGTAAACAACTTTTAACCGCAGTAGAATACGAGTTTGGTAAGGCGTATTGGCTGTACACTTGGGTTGAAAACGAGTCTAACGGGTTTTATTTGCATTTAGGGTTTCGCAAAATTGGCCAACTTAATTTTGAATTTGCTGGCATACAAATCGAAAATAACGTTTATCAATCGACCCCTATCTAACATACAATTGCGCCATCATAACACTTTGCTTGTTTGTCATAATTAATCAGCAAGTACTCCAAAGCCCCATCAAGGGCGATTAGCCAAAAATAATTGAGGTAAAATGGCCGTTTTAGAAATACTAAAAGCTCCAAACGAGAAATTAAAAGTTAACGCCGAAAAGGTAACCGATGTTGCCAGCGTGCAAACTTTAATTGATGACATGCTAGATACCATGTATCACACCGACGATGGCATTGGGCTCGCCGCAACACAAGTAGGTAGAAGCGAAGCCATTATCATTATTGATATTTCTGAGCAACGAGATGCACCATTAATTTTAATTAACCCAGAAGTTGTAAGTGGCAACCACAAAGAAATGGGGCAAGAAGGCTGTTTATCTGTTCCCGGTTACTACGCAGACGTTGAGCGTTACACCGAAGTAACGGTTAAAGGTTTAGACCGCACCGGCAAAGAAGTAACTATTGAAAGTGATGATTTTCTTGCCATTGTATTGCAGCATGAAATCGATCATTTAAAAGGTAAATTGTTTATTGACTACCTTTCGCCTTTAAAGCAAAAAATGGCACTTAAAAAGGTCAAAAAAACAATTAAGTCAGTTGTTTGATAAGGTTTGTCAAAAAAGGCCGTTGGTTTAGTTTATCATGTATAAAGCACACCGATTATTTTTGAAAATATGCTGATGCGTTTGTAGCTACTGTGTTTATCAAGCAGGTAACGGATTGCTTTAACACGCATTGTGTTACCTGTTCGTAAGATATAAAAAGAGCAAATGACATATTTTAAAATAATAAGCTAAACCGTATACTGACTCCAATTTAAAAACACAGATGTAATCATGGTTGCGCACGGAAAAGTTAACTACTCTTGGCATGGCAATATTCTTCAGTTAGAAGTATTTGGCCCTTTTAATGTTATTGGTATCAATAACGCATTTGAAGAGCTCAAAAAGCAAGCTAACGCTAACTTTTTTGAAAAGTGGTATCGCATAGATGTGATTGACGACGAAACCTTTGGCTGCCCTGAAGTAATGAAAACCATCGGGCAAACTTACGTGTGGAGCCTTGAAAACAACTGTCAAATGATTGCTATTGTGTGTGCCAATCGCGTGCAATTAAGTTTGCTTAACGCGTTTATTGAAAAATCCGCCTTAAATGTTCGAGCCTTCACCAATCAAGAAGATGCCTTGGCTACCATTAACGCTTTATCCGGCTAATACTATTTTAGTAACACCAATATAACGTTAATTTAGTTACGAATTCTCTGCTTTTTTGTTCATTAAGCTGACATAGCACCAACCAAATAATAAGCCCCAAATAATTGCATTTAACCCCAAAAAACTAATGCCTGACAGCGTGACCAAAAATGTAAGTAACGACGCTTCACGGTAGCGTGCATTTGAAAATGCACTTTGCAAACACATTAACAAGGTGCCCAATAATGCAAAACCAGCAAGCATTTGGGTTATTTCACTTGGAAACGCAACAAAGATAGACACGACACTTGCCGCCAATATTCCCGCCAAAATATAAAATAGACCAGCCCAAATTACCGCACGATAACGATTACCCTTGTTGCTATCAACCTCTTCAGTCATACACATTGCGGCAGAAATAGCAGCAAGATTTAAACTAAAACCACCAAACGGTGCCGCCAACATATTAATAAGCCCAGTGCCAACCAAAATAGGCTTAACTGGTGCGTCATATCCATAACTTTGCATCATCGCAATGCCTGATAAATTTTGCGATAGCATAGTGACAATATAAAGCGGCACAGCAACGTTAAAAATAGCCAAAACATCAAACTCAGGATTAAGCCAAACTGGGTTAGCAACGGCTAAATGTGCTGTGCTTACTAAATCATTATTAAGATAAAATGCCCCAGCTAAACCAACAAACAGCAGCATTAACATGGTGAACTTTGCGGCAAACCGTTTACTTAACGCATAGGTGATGAACATCAACAAAAACATCACCGGCATACTCATAATAGGTTCAAACGCTTTTACGCAAAACGGCAATAAAATAGCGGCAAGCATGGCGGTTGCCAGTGATGAAGGAATACGTTTTAGGGCATTTGATAGTGGTGTAACAAGCCCCGTAATGAAAATGAGCGCACCAGTAACAACAAACGCACCAACTAACGTAGGCAAGTCATGTTGTGGGGCAATACTTACTAGCATCGCTGCTCCCGGGGTAGACCACGCCGTTAAAATAGGTGTTTTGTAATACCAAGAATAACCGAGTGAGCTCAGTCCCATTATTAAGCCAAGGGCGAGCAACCAACTTTCAATTTGCGCCGCAGAGGCACCTGCTGCCGTTGCCGCTTGTAAAATAATAACAATAGAGCTGGTGTAACCAATTAGTACAGCGCTAAACCCCGCTGTGATATGACTTACAGATAGATATTTGGTGTTCATCATTCGTTATTCTCTGTGTTATATTTTTAAAAACTGTACGTAATAACGCACAAAAAACAAAACAATAACACCGTGCGTTATAGCGCACAACCGAGAAATTACTATGAAAGATGCGATTTTTAGAGCCGAAATTGCCCAACATTTAAAAAGTGAACGTCAAAAGAAAGGGTTAAGCTTAGATAAAACTGCTAAGTTAACCGGTGTATCAAAAGCCATGCTTGGCCAAATTGAACGAGAAGAATCTAGCCCAACCATTGCCACGTTATGGAAAATTGCCAGTGGGTTAGAAACGTCATTTTCAGCATTTTTCGCCGATCAGCCTGATTTACGCACAAGTGAGCGGGTGTTCCCTGACGACCCACGTATGAAAATAAATACCTTATTTGCGTTTCAACCAGACACAGGCATTGAAGTATTCGAGATCACCTTATCTGAGCGCCACCAGCAACTATCAAGTGCGCATAATGTGGGCGTTATTGAGCATATTCATGTAATTGAAGGTGAGTTACAGGTGTTTTTTGACCAACAATGGCACCCCTTAAAACAAGGCGACAGCATTCGTTTTTATAGCGATCAACCGCACGGTTATGAAGCACTAAGCGAAACCGCGGTTTTTCACAATATTATTAGTTACTCTAAGTAAACTTAGTGTGTGTATGTCGCTAAAGTAGATTTAAAACTAGAGCCAAAAAACCTAATAGTCGACTGTTAGGTTTTTGTTTTTCGTCACTTAGTGAAGAGCATTACTTTGCACATAAATTTGCTAACGCTACATCAACCCAAACTAAACGATGATCTGATGAGGCACTTCTATCGGCAACTAAATGTGCACCTTGTTTACCTTTAGCGGGCCAAAACACAGCGCTGTTTAACACCTTTAAATTTGCTGACGGCAACACATAGTCGGCACGCATTCCCCACCCTGCGGTATGTGTTGCGGCGTGTGTGTTTTCAGGTTTATTTTGCAAGCCACCTTCAGATTGTGGCGCGCCATAGTGATTAACTCGTGGGTGAAACAATAATTGATTAATCGCATTTGGGTGCGCATCACCGTCCACTGCGCTGGCATTTAAATCGCCTAAAATCACAAAAGACTCTGGACTAACGCCGCCATGGCGACCGTTATCATCATAAATGTAGTGATTGCTTGATGGGCTAATGTAATCTCGCCAAAAGCGGATTTCATCGTGATTGCGTTTTCCATTGCGGTCTTCTTCGTCGTCAAATACTGGTGGTGTTGGGTGGCTTGCCAGCACATGAATCGTGTTATCACAAACATTTACCGGCACATCCCAATGAGACTTAGACGACAAACGCATTATCGCACGCTCGTCACTTGAGTACCACTGGTTACCATTTGGGTTAACTGGCATCAAGTTATTCGGCATATCTTGCCACAAAAAGTGTTGGAAAGTGCGGACTTGCTCTGAAACGATGGGGTATTTCGACAACAGTACCATGCCATACTGCCCAGCGTAACGGCCAAAGCCAAAATGAGTAAGCTTAACAGCATCGCCTTTTAATCCGGTTTTTACTCCCGTGTTTACGGGAGCAAGATACACATATGGGTAAGTAATTGGCGCTAGGCCATTTTGCGATACTTCAAGGTATGTCGTCTTAAATAAATCGATGCCTTTTTCGCGCTTTGCAATGTAATCAAACTCGTTAAGTAAAATAATATCTGGGCGAGTGCGCTGAATAATTTCAGCAATATTATTAATTTGCTGCTCATTACCAACTGCTAATGCTTGCGTAAGCGCATGTGCATTTAGGGTTGATTTTGTAGCTGATTGTTCTTTTGATTGATAATTAGTGGCTTCCATACTGACATTAAATGTAGCAATGCGAAGCACTTTGTTCTGGTTTGTATTTTTAAAATCTTGCTGCGGTGTTGGCACAGTATTGCAGCCCAACAGCATACCTAATACAACAGCGTAACTAATGGCACGTAAATTAATATTCATACAGTTTAACAATGGCTTTATTTTGGCTTGGAAAATAGCTTAGTTCCTAGTTAAGCGCAAACAAAGACGCTCAGCCACCAATAAACACTTCACTCGTTATAACAGACTTAAATTAAACCTTGCGTAACTTTCTTTTACATCTAAAAATATATAACAATGTCAATAAGTTATATAATTTGATATTAGAGCGTGTTGACCTTTACTGTCTATTTCTGCAGCAGTTTGTTTGGTATGTAGACAAGACAGCGCGATTGTGATGTAGTTATTCTACATAAATGAGCGATAAAACAGTATAAATGCCAAACAAGCGCTGCCTGTGGGGTTCAACCCAAACCATTGTGCTCTTTGTTGTCGCTTTTTGACTTAGCCCACTAGGCCTACAAAGCGACGCCGCGATCAAAACGGTTTGGATTTGAACAGAATTTAGACCATAAAAGTCAACACGCTCTAATAATAAAAATAAGCTTTGCACAAATAAATTGTCATTTTACATATGAAAAAATTAATCCTCTGTTTATCCCTTGTTTTACCCAATATTGCGATGAGTTGCCCTACGTTGACCGGAACATGGACATCATCCAGCGAAAAGTTCGAATCATTCAATAAAAAGTGGGCCAATGTTGACGGCAATGCGTGGGCTTTTATGACCCAAACTCAAGGTAAAGAAGTCATAACATTCAATAACAAACAGGAAATGCGCATCAACACCCCTGATATTGAGATCAAAATGGGCGAAAAAACCATGACGATGCCAGCAAAAGAAGAACGCATTAACTACTCCGTTTTAGGATGCACCGATAGCAGCATTGTTTTACAGTTTGATCGATACGGTAAAACACAGATATCACAGCTCCATTTTGAAAATAAAACCACCTACTGGGAATATATGGGAAACTCACAAAATGATGGCAATAGCCACATACGCGAGTATTACACTAAAGATTAACGTTGCAACCCATGAAAAAAATCGCTACTTACACCGACACACAAAGAAAAGAAGTGCTTTACTTTGCAATTAACCAAAGCAATGTGGCAAAACCTTTTGTGCTTGGCGGCTATACTAACGACCCCAACTTGCCTCCGATTGCACAAACCGGAGGCGCCAGCTCATTTGGTTTAAGTGAATTAGACAGTGCTGTTGGCCCAGGTGGACTAAGCTGGCGCGATTTTTTAAGTAAAATAGGATGCAGTTGGGGCATACCTATTATTGAAAAAGCGAAACAGGAACAGAGCACACACTATGCTTTGGAAACCTTTATTAAACGAGCTTTAATACCTTGATATCTTTATTAATACGCTACAAAGTATACCTAAGCACTTAAAAACCTTACTTTTTAAAAACCTCAATCAAAGCCCTTGCATCCAAAATTGACTTAACTGCGTAGCTGAAATATTTGAGGGTGATTGCGGCTCTCTTTGCTCAACAAATATTTTTTGAGCAACTTGCCTACCAACGGTTTGAGCAGCTGAAGTTTTAGTGAATCGTTGTTGGTAAAAGCGTGTAAGGGCATCATTCAAATCAACTTCTGGGTTCAAAAGTTGAATAAGATGCCATGCATCTTCTAGCGCCTGACATGCGCCTTGCCCTGAAGTGGGTAAAGGTGCGTGAGCGGCATCGCCTATAATCACAACGTTATCACGATGCCAATATGGTAGTGGCTCAATATCATGAACAAAAATACGGTTTAACGTTGTTTTATCCGTTGCGTTTAGCACACTTCGAACCGGCTTTGCCCAATTTTTAAAACGGGCATTAACCTCTTGTTGCCAATCAGCCAAGGTCCGCTCTTTAGCTATTTTTGTATTCCATGCCGCAGCCCAATAACACCAACCTCGTTTAACGGGCACAATGCCGAACCGTTCTGCGTTATCACGAAAATCACAAATCGTATTAGATACAGAATCTTCGCTTAGCTTGCTAACACCAATAATATTTATAAAACCATGGTAACTGGGCGTTACATTTTCTGGGTATAAAAACTGGCGTACCGCCGAGTTCATACGTCCATCAGCACCTACTACCAAATCAAATGTTTGTTTAAGGCTAACGATATCTTGCGCTTTAATGGAACAACTCAAGCGAATAGTACCGCCTAAATCAGTGAATGCTTTTACCAAAATCTTCATAAGATCGCGGCGTAATATGGTTACACTTGGAAAGCCACACAACAGGTTCACTTCTTCAATATCAAATTCACCTTGTTGTACCCCATAATGATTAAAGTGACGCATATAAGCGGGTTTTCCCCCAGCACGCGTTACTTCGCTTTCTAGTCCTAGCTGCTGCAATACAAACATGGCATTTGGCCACAAAGTTACCCCTGCACCAATTGAGCACACTGAACTAGCGCGCTCATATACCGTGACCTTGTAACCTCGTTTTGTGGCAAGTATCGCCAGTGCTAATCCCGCCACGCCTGCACCAACAATCGCAATTCGATTAATGTTATTCATTTTTCTATCTCTATGGTTAAATCGGAAACGATAATTACAAAATCAATAAATAGGATAAACATGCTAATATTGACTTATTAATCCCATTATTTGAGTTAATAGTGATAGAAAAAATAGAGCTGCAATGGTTACTTAGCTTTCAAGCTGTTTATGAACAACTCAGTTTTAAGTTAGCGGCAGAACAACTGGAAATACCGACTTCGAATGTCAGTCGGCATGTCGCGTTATTGGAGCAAAACCTCGGGCTACGATTGCTGGAGCGCACAACGCGAAAAATGATTTCAACTGCCGCTGGAAAACAGCTTTATCAGTCGATCATACCGCTTACCTGTGCGATAAATGATGCGTTGGAAGAGGTTTCTCAATTTGGCGATTCATTATCTGGGCACCTAAAGGTCGTTATGCCAGATCTTCCCTTTCTAGCTGAGATTATTGCGGATTTCTGTTTCGAGCATACGCAAATTAATCTAAGCTGTGATACCCATTTAAACCCGAAAGAAGGCTTGTTAGATGGCTATGATTTGGTGTTACGCTTTGGCCGTGGCGCGTTGGAGGATTCCAGCTGGGTAGCTAAAGAAATTATTCGCTGGCCTAGTTGTGTGGTGGCGTCTCCCCGTTTGCTTGAGCATACCGCATTACCAAAGTCATTAAACGATATGAACAAAGTGCCGTGCATCACGTCGCTATCTGTACTGCAAGGTATGCCTTGGCGATTTAAAGGCGAGCAAACCATTCAGGTGCAATCAGATTACAAGGTCAATAGTGGCCATATGGCAAAAGCGGCTGCATTAAAAGGACTTGGCTTTGCGATATTACCGATGCATGCGTGCCAAACAGAAATTGATAACGGTAGTCTTATCAAAATAGCGCTAAACTACGAGCCTGAAGATCTTGTTTTATATGCACTATACTCGGGAAGAAAGTACCCACTTGCAAAAGTAAAAGCATTTTTGGATCACCTAATCTCAGGGCTAAAAGAGCTCAATTTGACCACGAGTTAGTGGCCATAAATAGTGTATTGGTTTAGCTAAAATAGCTGATGCAATAAAGACCAGTAAAAATAAAAAAGCACTGAATTATCAGCGCTTTTTAAGAGCATCTTGTTATATTTTTCCCACTTAAACTATGGGAAGCGTACATTTATTTAACCTAAAGCAGTTACATGGCGGGCGCAATAAACAAAAGCTGTAGCCTAGTTTTTTATGTACAACACAGACGATGCGTTATTGTATTTGTTTTTATAATTACGCTTTACAAATTAGCTTTTCAGCTTGTTTTGTATCGATTTTCTTAAACAGTAAATCCATTGATAGCGAAATACGTTCAGCAGCGTTACCGAACTTACCAAAACCACCACAACCAACAGTATCTACTCTTACGTTACCGATACGATTGTTTTTGTTGTATAAACTAATATCTGCATAACGCATGTAAGTTGTAATATCCCACGCCCAATTTGCTTGATATACAATTGCTTGGTCATACTCAAGTACATAATTTGGCGTTTCTACAACTTCAAATTGGTACCCTTGTTTTGTTAACCAACCAGTAATTGAGTCACGCACGCCATCACGTGTACGTGTGTCGTCAATTACCGTAACGGTTTTATTGGTTTCAAGTGAAGCTTGCTGTGAGTTTTGAACTACCGTCATACAACCAGAAAGTAGTAACGTAGAAGTAATAGCGACTGCTGATGCTAACTTTTTCATGAATTCAAAATCCTTTGAAATATTGAGGGGGTGTTTATGCGCTTTTTGAATTTTCGCGGGATTAAGTGAGTATTTACTACAAAGCGATGCTAAGTCAGTTTTGTATAAACCTTAGTTTAACCACTACAAAAACTACCAAGAAAGCCGTAAAGACCCTAAAGATTGTTTTTAAAAACACTTTATCAAGATAAAGTAACGGCATGATTTATATCATATTTAACATTACTTATCCCAATAAATTATTAATTTTATCGCAACAAATGTTAAATCAATTATTAAACGTTAAACAAACTAAAAATATAAGTGATAAGAGGCGAAAAAACTAAATGACTAGGTAGGCTTTTAGTAAGCGCACTTATCAGCAATATTGCACTTGATTACGACCTTGGTTTTTTGCGAGATAGAGTGCTTTATCTGCGCGTTTAAGCATGGATTCTAGCGTTTTATCATTTTGATCAAACGTACTCACGCCAATACTTAGAGTGTATTGCACGGTAACATTATCCAATGTTACTTGCTGCTCTGAAATAGCCTGACGTATACGCTCTGCAAGTGAAGTTGCATCATCTTGCGTTGACATAGGCAAAAACACGACAAACTCCTCGCCGCCAATTCGCCCGGTAATATCAGATTCACGGGTAAAGTGCCGCAGTATATCAGCCGTGTTTTTTATCACCTCATCGCCCATCGCATGGCCGTAGTTATCGTTTATTAATTTAAATTTATCTAAATCAAGTAACAACAGCGCACATGATCCCGGATGGCGCAAATATTGGCTAAATAAATGATGGGCAGTTCTAAAAAAGCCTCTGCGATTGTATAGCTCAGTAAGCGGATCGGTCACCGCTAGCTTAAGCGCCTTTTGTTTTTGATATTCTAACTGGCATGTACGCTCTTCAACTCGTTGTTCTAGTAATCGAGTTAATTCTTCTTGCTCATCTTGCCTTTGGTTAAACACAGCTTGCACCAAAAGCACCACCGCAAAAATAAACAAAAAGAAAAACTGCAAAGTGATTTCAGCATCGCCAGCATGATGTTCATAAAAATAGCCCCACCCTTGGTTACTACCAATCCAAGCAAGACAAAACACCAGCATATTCATGCAGCTGGTTAAAGTCGATGACAATCGCATAGCGCAATACAAAAGCGGAAACAGTATTAGAGACGGCTGTAAAATAGGTAAATCGAGATGGGTATAACCAGGGCCAAAAATTAAATAACAGCATAACACTGTAATGGCGGTTATTAGCAAAGACTGCGTAACATTTTGGGTCGTCATTTTATGCGGCCAACGTCGCCATAAAAAGTAAAGCGCCGGGCTTATCGCAATTGCAGCAAGCGCGTTACTAATACTCCAATTTAATACGCCAAAGAAGAAACCGTCGAACCACTCAAGCCCAAGCACATAATAAATGCCCACACCAAAAATAGCCGAAACCATGCCCATTGCGGCACAGGCAAAAATAAACGTGCCAGCGACATTTTCGACTCTTTTTAATGGATTATGTAACACAATTTGCTTGTACATAATATTAAATGCACACAGTGCCGCTAGGGTATTTCCTGTTGATGTAGCTAGGTTTATAGCAAAGTGATTAAATGTGAATGGGTTTAAATTATATAGATGAAAATAATAGATAATTGCTAGAAACGATCCCAATGCAACACCTAACCATGCCTTACGGCCAAATAAAGTGACCGCAGCAAGCGCAACTCCCGCAGGTGGCCACGTAGAGAGAGTATGCAGTGCTTGCATCGTAAAAATAGCAAACAGTAAGTATATGCAGCAGGTAATTAAATTAAATTGCCAAGGCTTTAATACTATTTTCATATTCTTGTTATCTAGCTCAAGTGGGCTGAACTAAATGCATCTCCCCTTGGACAACATAGAGCGTGTTGACCTTTACGATCTAAGTTCTATTCAAATGTTTAAAATCCATAATGAGTGTTACGCTTGCGGGTTTCCAAAATACGTGTTTTAGCCTTACAGAATAGCTTTGTGCTTATTGCTCAGCTAGTACCATATTCTTAATTTTTGTCGCTTTTTCAAAATGATCAAGTTTATGTGTTTCAATCCACCACGTAGCGGCTTCCATTAAACGTTCAGGATCGTCATTTTTATTGGCAAAAAACGCGTAAAATGACACGCCTACGTTATCGCCTTTCGCGGCAATTTTTTTATCGCATACTGAAATTATTTTTTGCCTAAGTTCCGCTCTCATTAATACTTCTTCCTATTTATGGTTTAAAAACCAAGTTAAGCTGCATAAGCTGTAAACCCCGTTTACAGCTCTAATGTTAATTTAGGCCATTTTTCTTGCCACTTTTTGTTATTAAGTCGTGTTAAAAAAATAGCTTTTTCACGTTTTGAATTATACCGCAGGGTTAAATTAAATAACGACTCAAAGCCAAACCCCGAGATAAAGGTAAGCTGATTAGCATGGTTTAATTTCACCGCAACGGCGGTTTCTTTTTCAGGCCAGTGACGCATCGCATCCACCAAACAACAATAAGGGTTATCGTGATTTTTTACATGCATTAACGCCTGATTTTTTACTTGCCAATTTACGTTTGGCATTAACTTAACTAAGCTTGCTTGATGATGTTTTGCAATATTGTGATCTGTCTCGTCTTGGTCAAAATAAATAACATCAACGTCATTTAAATCGCTTAATTTAGATTTCCCATGAAGTTTGTCCCACACCAAGTTACGTAAAAAACCAGCCGCAATATACGCACTTGGTATATTAAGTTGGCGCAGTGCATTAAGTGCTGACATCCGAAGTGGATCGTCTAACACATCGCGTTCAAGCAAGTACTGGTAACTATGATCACGAGGCCTTCGCATCAAATATTCAGCACAGTCTTCACCTACAACTTGAAAACTCAACTTCAAATACAACCCATATGCTGGATTTTGTTTGATTACACTCAGCGCCACATCGAGCTGCTGCACTTTGGCGTTTTCAATCATTAACGCCATAACTTGGCTACCAAGCTGCTTATTTTGAAAATCAGGGTGAATTTGTAATTGATAAATGTAATAACACCCAGTTTCATGCTGATTAGCAAATTTGACCATACCAACAATGTTGCCATCAAAAACTATTAAGTGCGTTGCATCAAATTGATAATTAACACGCGCTAAATGATCTTGCTCCGAACACGGCATACCTGCCTCAAACAAATAGTTGTGCATGGTTATTTTTCGCAGCGATACTAAATAATCAACATCGCTTTGTGTTGCTTTTTGTAGGCTAATCATTTGAATTTGCAGTGCCGTAAGCGTGTGGGTGCTGTAACCCATCATCGCAAATCTCATCCCACGGCGCTTTAGAATTAACCCAAATATGATGGCGTACTTTAAACTGCTCAGCACCGCGTGTGATTAGCCCTGCCGGAATAAACTTTCGTTCGCTGTCGTTATCGCCCGGTAATTTAGAACCACACACTGTGCAAAACCACGTTTGCCAGTCGCTGTTTGGTTTTTTCCACGTTGAGATATGTTCTGCTCCGCTTTGCCATTTAAAATCGGCATTGGCAACCACTAGCACACCAATGCCATTTGTGCCTGTCGCCTTGCGGCAAATCGAACAGTGACACATGTAAATGTCTTTTACATCACGGGTTATTTCAAACTGCACCGCATTACAATTACACGCCCCTTTAATCATCGCAACGACCTCAATCTGTGTTTTATCTTAATTATTTTCACTTTAAAGTAATTTAGGTAATGATCCTAGGGTCTGTTAATTTATCAAATTCAGCAGACCCAAAGCATACGGATAGAAACAACATAAAACAGGAACCAAGATGAAGCGCTTTTTTCAGCTATTTTTAATATGCGTCGTATTTTTCACGGCGACCATTGAGGCACAAGCTCAACGTATTACTACCGCGTCTAGCACGCTAAATGAAGACAGAACAATTCAAGTATTACTGCCTGAAAGCTACGCGGCAAACACCAATGCGACTTACCCCGTAATTTACTTGCTTGATGGCGACTACAATTTTAACGCAGTATCTGGCATGTTAGATATGCTCGCAGATAAAGGCGAACTCATTCCAAATGTGATTTTAGTGGCAATTGCTGATAAAGGCACTCAGTCATACCGTAGCTATATGACACCTAGCTTTAACGAGCAAAAAACGCCCGATAATGCGACAAAATTTGCCACCTATTTAGCCAAAGAAGTAAAACCTTATATTAGTGAGCACTACCGCACAGCAAATAATCATATTTTGGTGGGTCAGTCGATTGGCGGGCTGTTTGTACTCAATACGTTAATTGAAAAGCCCAATAGCTTTAATCATTATATTGCGATTAGCCCGTCTGTTTGGGTTGGCGATAACGCCATCGTTAAAAAAGCCAACGACCAATTAAAGCAACAAATCGATACGCAGATTTCGCTTCACTTAGCCCTTGGCGATGAAACCCGTATGGGACAATATGATTTCATTAATTATTTGGACTTAAATCCTAGCGCTAATCTAACGTGGCAATTTACCCATTATCCAGATGAAAATCATAACTCTGTAGGTTTAATTGCGTTACGAAATAGTTTAAAAACGATTTTCAAAGATTGGCACATCAATGAGCGCGAACTTGCAACAAAAACGCCACAGTCAATCATCGAGCATTACGCTGCTTTACAAGACTCGTGGCAGCTAAAACAAGCAATGCCCAATAGTGCCGCGCAAAGTTTAATGCGCTATCACTACCGCAATAAATTAGTTGATAACGTGCCTGAGTTTATCGCATCAGCAATTAATACTTTGCCACAATCAAGCCAAGTTTTAGTCGCGAAGCAAGCAAGTTATGCTGGCCATTTTGATTCGCCAAAGGCTGCGTTAAGTATTCTAAAAGAAAGTGAAAGCCAGCATGGTAAATCGATTAGCTATTTAAAAGCAATTGCCGGCGTTTACGAACAACTCGGCGATAGCAAAAATGCTCAGCAATATTACAAAAAGGCCCTCACGCTTGCGAAAAATCAAAACGCACAGCAATGGCAACTTAATATTTTGGCTGCAAAAATTAACTAGCCAGGCCTTTTGCTTAAAGGTTTATTAACTGTTTAAACTTGATAGATAGAATAGCTTCGTCACATTCCGCATATTTAGATTGGAAAAGTGACAACCTTATTAAGCACCAAACATCACCACAATAAAAAGCGCCAAATTGGCGCTTTTACTTTCACTTTTATTGGTGCCCAGTCAATAACTAGATTTCACGTTAATTTGAATTACACTCATAGAATGAAACTTAGCCAACTCCAATAAAATGGCATTAGAACACGGAACTTTCTCACTTACATTATTACCCAACAATATCATCGTGGCCGATGCAAAAGGGCCTTGGAATATTGAAGCTGTTGATCATTACCATAACGACGTAGCTGCAATAGTAAATGGATTTGCCGGCAACCCATGGCATCATATTGCGATTCTTCGTTGTGAAACGGTATTTATTCCACAAGTTGTCGCGCGACTTGAACAACATTTTTTGTGGCGCAAACAAAATAATGTACAGTCAGACAACACCATACTTGCCGAAAGCTTTAGCAAAAACATCTCTAAGCAACAAATAACACAAATCTTCGAAAAACTTGAAATGACGCACTTTTTTGCGAGCGATTTAGATACTGCACTACAGCAAATAGCACAGCTAAAAGCTATAACGAAAAAATAAAGTAATTAATAGTCAATTCACTAATTAAATAAACAAGCCAATCCATACATTCAATTAAAAAATCACTTGCTATATCTACACATGTAGAGATAAAGTATATCTACATTTGTAGATATAGAGAAATCTGATGGCACTTTCTAATTTTGAACTAGAAGTGATGCAACTTTTTTGGCACCACAAAGAGGCCAGTGCACCTGAAATTCATAAGCAAATCGCAAATACACGCGACGTAAAGTACAGCACCGTTAAAACGATCATCGATCGACTAGAAAAAAAGGGCAGTTTAAAGCGCAGCAAAACCCAAGGACGTACTATTTTTTACGCACCTACGACAGAAAAACAAAGCGTTAGCGTGCCGCTGATTAAAGACTTTATAAACAAAGTGTTTCTCGGTAAAAGCCGACCATTAGCGGCGCATATTTTAGAGCAGGAATCACTTTCAATGGACGATCTTGAATACTTAGAGTCGGTGCTTAAAGAACGTAAAAAGGACTTACAAAAATGATGTTTTACCTGCTGATAAACATAGGCATTTCGGTGCTTGTGCTGGGCTTATTAGCATTTGGTAATGGGTCAAATAAAGCAAACTATCGCTTATCGGTATTTGCGCTTGTTACTTGGTGTATTCCCTACCCGATGCTCGCTAAATTGCTACCAGCAGATGTATTAGTGAATCCAATTATTCTGTCGCAAACATTCAGCACAATAACCACGCAGCAAACGCCTCTTAACACTCATTTTATTGATTATCAGCAACTAAGTTTAATGCTATTGCTTAGCAGTTTGTTGTTGGGTGGCATGATATTTAGCATACGCTTGATGCGACAGTTAAAAACACATGCGCGCATTGTTAATAGTGCATCGTTTAGCTATTGCGACACCTTATCTAAACAACATGCAGTGCCCGTTTACCGCGCTGAAAGCGTGCCAAGTGGCATGCTTATGGGAGTGTTTAACAGTAAAATAGTGCTATCAAAAACCATCACGCAAGCCAACCAAATCGCGCTTATTGTTAACCACGAAAAAACACACAAAGTACGTAACGATAACTTACGTTTGCTGATTTTAACCTTAGTGGAGAGTTTGTTGTGGTGGAATCCACTGGTTAAAAAGCTGAGCAAACAAACACGCTTTTATATTGAAGCCCTGTGTGATGAACAATGCGCACAACATTATGGTTATAAAGCATATCAGGCTGATTTTGCCGAGTTAATTTTACACCAACACCAAAGCCAGCAGCTCACTTTAAACTGCACTGCAACCTCAACTAAAAACAATAACATTCAACGATTAAAACGTCTCAAGGAACAAAGAGAAATGACTTTGAAAAACAAACTTACCTATACCATGTCAGTTACAGCAGCACTATTGTTGATAACATGGCACACACTTGCCCTAGCTGCACCAAACAGCGCGAACACCAAAAGCGAGCAAGGTGCTTTTGTAAATTTTGAAATTAACGTGACCGAACGCACGAGTGATCAAGCGATAAATACACACACTTCAAAAATGACAATGTGGGTACATTTTAACGAAAAAGCGGCATTTAACATTAGCGACAAATTTCATTTTAACTTTATGGTATCTGAAAATAATGACGTTGCTGAAGTAGAAATGGCCATTTTAGAAGTAAGTGACGCGGGCGAAGAAATTGCAGCGCAACCAAAGCTCATTGTTGCGTTTGACCAAGAAGCAAAAATTGAAATTGATAATTACCAAGTAAGTAACCACGCGTATTCTATTGCGTTTACACCAAGCCGAGGGCAAAAACCGGAATAAAACAGCTAGGTCTATTTATCAACTTAGAGCAAAGATAAATAGGCCTGTTGAATCTTTGTGAAAAGTAAAACTAGCTTCGCTATTACGCCAATACCAACTTAAATCCAGCAAGTAACGTAGCTTAAAGTCTCATATAATCAGTCTTTCTTAGATACATTTTTCAAACTAAAGCTCAGCGCAAATGCAATACCACTAAAAAGCGCAAATGCTAGCATCACCGCAAAAATTGAAAACTGCGCTAATGCCCCGCTTAATAGACCAATTAGTAACAGCACCACACCAATTAAACTATTACTGACCGATACATAGTCAGTTCGTTTATTACCACCCGCCATATCGACTAAATATGTTTTTCGTGCTTGGCGCACACCTTCATGCACCACAAGTAGTACAAAAAACAATGCAAGGAAAGGGTAAATACTGTCAACTTCAAACCAAATAAACATCGCACTAAGCAAACAAATAATAGTATTTAAACTTGCCGTAAATGCCATCAGCCCTTTACTATTTTTGTCTGCTAATTTACCCCAGATTCGCCCACTAATAAGGCTTGCGATACCACCAAGTACAATTAAACTGGCTAGCGAAACATAAGAAGAACTGGCTTGCTGCTCTGCCATTAAAACCAAGTAAGGAGCCGCTAAACCAGAGCTTATCATCAGGCTTCGTACCCACACAAAACGTGCAAAACCAATATCTTGCTTAAGTAGTTTTAAGTTATTTTTTGCAACATCGAGCGCACTTTTGTCGTCGCTCTTATCGCCATCATATTCTTTAATAAGCGCACAACTAAATGCACTTAATAAAAAGCATACAGCGGCCAGCGCAAGTAAAATAATCGATCCATCTTGTTCGCTTGAGCGCAGATATAACGCACCACCAAACACAATTGTAATTGCACCCGCTATGCTGGCGGCGGTACCACTTAATTTGCCACGTTTACTTTTATCAATGGTTTTACCCATCACATCTTTATTTGCGATAGAGGAAATAGCGCGTGCCAAACTAAATAGGATGGTTAAAACAACGATGGCGCTACCAGCCACTATGCCACTCAAACTTATTGCCGCACACAGCAAAGCAAGTACCGCAATAGCCTGTAATACCGCGCCATAAACAAGATACTGCTTGCGTGTTGCTTGGCGGCGAATATGCGCACCCAATACAATTTGTGGCAACATCGCGCCCGATTCACGTATTGGCACAAGCAGTGAAGTTAGAAAGATTGGCGCACCTGTGGTTGCCATTAACCAAGGCAACACCACTTTAGCACTGGCGAGTGAATCGGCGATTTTGCTTAATACCAGCGACACAACAAACAACAGGTAGTTACCGTTTTGCGCCTGACAAGCGTTATCGTCGAGTTCGTTACACTTAGACGAATTGCTGCCGATGCGATTATGGAAACGCTCTACCCATTTTGAAAAATGTGTCATAAATCCTTAGAAATTCCGTTTTAATTAAGCTTATTACTACGAAAATATATACTATTTAGATCAGATACTTAACCTTTAGGCTAGTTATTAAGCAAAGCAACTGATGCAATTAATTAAAGCGGCAATCGCAAAACCTTTGCAAACACATTAACTAATTCTGTCGCTAAAAGTAGTTTATAACGGCAAGTTCAAGTTACGTAATATTATTTAGGCAAGCCGTTAAAACACGGTATGTGCGCAATATCATTAAACCAAGCCGCACGGCTTTTAACAAAAATTTGCGCACTTGGAGACATGGGCACATCAGTATCTAAACTGCCTGCAGGGACCACAACACCATTTAATTCAGGATCGAGTGTTGGCAATGGTGAACCGCAATAGGTGCAAAAACTCTTAACATGTCGAGTATTTAAATGTTGATAACGTTTTACCTGTGCCTGTCCTTGCAGCCAGTCTATCTGCGCGTTAAATGCAAATAAATTGGCACCATGAGCGGTACCAGTTCCCTTTTTACAGCGCGCACAGTGGCACAAATAAAATGCATTAAAACTACCGGTTACCGCATACTTAACTGCGCCACATAAACATGAACCTTGATGCTGCATACGCGTTTCTCCTACCCGCTCTCTTTTAGACTGACGATCAGCGTTATCTATTTGCCATTGGGTGATCAGCGTTTAATTGTAGTAAATCCCAACGATTTCCGTACAAGTCCTCAAATACGGCAACGGTGCCATAGGGCTGCTGTTGTGGCTCACGAATAAACGACACGCCTACCGATTTCATGTGCTCATAATCGCGCCAAAAATCATCGGTATTCAAAAATAGAAAAACGCGCCCACCCGCTTGATTACCAATAAACGCATGCTGCTCAGGTTTTGATGCCTTTGCTAATAACAGTGCCGTACCGGTAGAGTTTGGTGGTGCCACAACAACCCAGCGTTTATCTTGTTCTGCCTGATAAGTGTCTTCTATCAATTCAAACTTAAGCTTATTTACATAAAAATCAATTGCTTCATCATAGTCTTTTACGACCAGCGCAATATTTACAATATTCTGTTTCATCACTTTTCACTTTTACGGTTTTAGCTCAGATTATTTAGTTTAACGACAAAGCGCCAGCCAGTTAACCTAAAACAACAAAAGCGGCTAAAAAGCCGCTTTTGTTTGCTAGATGTCTTATCACCTTTCTCGATTAATAAACTCAAACAAGGTCTGCGTTTGTGCAAATGTTAGCTCCACTAAACATTGCTCTGTCAGTAGCGAATGTAATTGGTTTGCCGAGGCAATGGTAAATACCTCTTGCTGGTTATGTGCATCGTCAAAAAAGGTAACTTGGTTATTCCTAATTAAAATGCGCTCGTTATCCATTATTCGTGATACCACTAGATTATTCACAAATGCCGCATTTTCATGTTGCGAGCTATAAAAATGGCCAATATTGCAATCCATCTCGGTGAATTCACTTAAATCGAAACGATAAAGTGTGATCGGTTCCTCATTATTGGGCGCTAACGCCAAGCGATACGCTTGCTCGCCAGTTTGTTCAAGGCTATACCTCCCATTTGACGCATCAATCGATGTACTTTTTAATGGCACAATAAAGCGCGGGTTAAGCACGCCAAAGCCCACATCTACAATGTATTGTTTCCCCTGATACTCTAATAAAGTAACACGGTGCAAGCGGCCATTTTGCTCATTACCATCAAGTAAAACCCGTGTTATAAGTGGCCTAACCGTAAATCCAAGCGCTTTTAAGGCAAGGTAAAATACCTTGTTGTGTTCAAAACAATATCCGCCTCGTCGACTTGTAACTACACGGTCAAACAATGCTTCAGGTTCAAGTGATAAGTTTTCTTTTAAAATCACATTGGCGCTATTAAAAGGGAATATCGCTATATGCGCTTTATAAAGCGCCGATATAAGCGCTAGTCCTTGCAGTTGTGGTGCCACATTGAGCTGATTTAAATAATCTTGTACGTATTGTTCCATCAGTGTACTCCTATTTATTTAGTGCCATGTTAAATTGCGCTAATACGGTGTTATCTAGCGAAAAATCGTCACGACAACTAACATGTAATTTCGCTGTGTACTGAATATCAAAATAATTAAACACTTTTGCGAAAAAGCCATCAAAAATAGGGCATAGCTCATCACTTGCCGATGTGGCCAAAACAAAGGCCTTTTTATTAGCAAACGCACGGGCTTTTGGTTTAAGTGTTGGTACGTCTGTAAGCTCAGTGATCCGATCAATCAATTGTTTAATCGGGGCGGTGGGTGCATGCCAATACACAGGCGATGCAAAAATTAATTTATCAGCCGCTAAAATTCGTTCGACCAAGGCATAAAAGTCGTCTTCAGGGTATTCATTTTGATAGTTGTATGGCGAAATCTGTAACGAGTCGATGTCGATCACATCCAATTGATGGTGTTTCGCGACTTGCTCAATTAGTTTTGCTGTATTGCCTTGTTTATTTGCGCTTGAAAATAACACTAACTTTTTCATCAGTTTAAAGTCCTTTTGCCAAAATTGTGCAGGTACTTTAAAAGCTCAAGTCGGGTTGAGGTAAAGCGTTTTTTTAAACTTTTTTATTTATCAAAAGCGAAAAAATCATAAATTATTTTTTCAATAGTAACTTTTGATAGCGCAGCGGTGTTGTCGAAAACCACTTTCTAAACGCATGCGTAAACGAAGATTGTTCTTGAAAGCCAAGCTCGTAGGCGGTTTCAGCAATTGTGTGCTGAGTTAGTAAAAAATCGATTCGCGATTTTCGCTCATCTGTTAATAATTCAATAAAGTTAGTATTTTTCTGTTTTAGTTTGCGCTGCAAAGTTCTTGGACTCATAAACAAAGCTGCTGCGATCCTATTTTGATCGCAGTGTTTTAAGCTGCTTTTTGCTTTTAGTAGCAATATCACCTGCTCTTTTATATTTTCATTGGGTTGGCGTGCTTGTAGCTCTTTTTCAGATACCTGTATTAAGGCCTGAAACATTGCTTTGTTTTCACTTGTAAAGGGGATTGACAGTAACGCTTTAGAAAAAACGATACTGTTTTTAAGTGCGTTTGTTGTCACATTACAATTAAACCAATTACGCAATGTAAGCCGCTCATTTTGGCTTAAATTAAAGGTAAACGTAATTTCATCAGGTTGGTAGTGTTCACCAAGAATCTTGCGCACAGTGGCAACCCAAGCAGTGGTGTTTCTTAGCACCATTTGCTTACAATCGTCACTTTTAACGTGCCAGTCTAGCTGAACTTGTTGATCTAAATGACTCACTTTAGTTTCGCCAATATCTGCAACTAACGAATCAAAACGAATAAGTGCCTCTATCGCTTGTTCTAAATTTTCACAGCTTTCAACCAAATAGCCAAGTACACCATAATCTTTGGCTTGAATGCGTTTACCTAGTTCAAAACCGAATAAGCTTTGCTCACTTAAAAGCGCGCCGCAATTGAGCAAATCAACATAACGCTCCATTGTTACTTGGTGCGCGCTATCGCTATTACTCAGCGCAATGTTTGCGTTATGCGCTGGTGGATCTATGCCTAAATCATGTAAGTAGTGTAAAACGCTTTGCAAATACGCAATTGAAACCGATGCCATAATATTGTCGTAAAATAACAAAAACTATGACGTATTAGCGCAAGATAAACAGCTAAAGTCAAATTATGCTGCTAACAGGTGTTCATTAGCGTCATTTTTTATGATTTCTGTTCAATATCAAAAAACAATACAGGCCACGCCAGATCAAATTTTTACTAAGTTGATCGATCACGAAAACCTTAATCAGTTTTTCAATGCGTCGTTCAAGATTGTAAAGCCACAAGATGATAACGAGCCAATAGGTGGAAAAGGCTGCGTAAGGCAAATAAGCCTGTTGGGTATTACGTTTTTAGAAGAAATTATCCATGCCAGTGAACGTGAGATCCGTTATCGCGTATTAAATAACTTTCCTGTGAAAGATCATTTGGGCGTTATTACCTTGCTACCACATGGCGAGCACACAACCATAACTTACACCATACAATGCAATTCACCTTGGTATTTACCTAGTGTTTTATTGCGCCGCATTTTGGCCAACGACATTCGCAATTGTCTTGATAAATTAGGAGCATTTTATGATCCCAGTTGAACTTATTTTATTGGGGTTGAGCCCCGTTTTTATTATTTGTGTCGCGTTGGAGTTTAAGAAAGCGCGACAACACTACAATATAAAAGACAGCATTAATAACACCTTGCTGGCGCTGTTACACCAAGCTTCAGATGCAGTGATATTGCTGTTGTTAATGCCAATATTTTTATGGCTACACCAGTATGCTCTATTCGACATTAAACTTACCTTCACATCCTTGTTATTTGGTTTTATTTTACAGGACTTTTTGTACTACTGGTTTCATCGTGCATCCCACAACATTCATTGGTTTTGGCTGGCTCATGTAGTGCATCACAGTTCAACGCATATGAATTTTACTACGGCATTTAGACAAAGCATTTTATATCCGATTGTTGGCATGTGGCTATTCTGGTTGCCGATGATTTTAATCGGCTTTTCACCGAGTTTAGTGTTCGCGATTGTAGCAATTAATCTGGCATATCAGTTTTTTGTTCATACTCAAGTGATAGGTAATTTAGGCTGGTTTGAAAAGGTATTTAACACACCAACCCATCATCGTATTCACCACGCCACTAACAGGCCGTACATCGATAAAAATTACGCTGGTGTATTAATTATTTGGGATAAACTATTTGGCACATTTGCACCAGAAGATAAGGCAATTACCATTAAATATGGCATTGTTGGTGAATTACCAAAAGACAACCCTCTGAGCGCGAACTTTAAGCAATTAGGTGTTTTAAGCAGGCAGTTAAAGCAAGCTAAAACCCTGCGAGCAAAACTTAGCGTGTTATTTGGGTATCCTAGTCACTAGTTAAGGTTAGTCGAATAAAGGCGGGTGTATTTTGATACAATACGCGCTATCACACCACGCTCTGTAAGCGCATCAATAGCAGCATTAAGTTTTGGTAACAAATGCTGCTTTTGTTTATTGAGGCGTAATCTTAGTAGCCCTTCAGTATGTAGCTTTTGGAAATCGAGATTTACATCGTAACGTTTACCCCAATAACTCGCCGTTAAATCGCCAATAAGAATGCGCGAAACACGCGCTTTTTTAAGTGCTAACACCAATTCCCTTTCTGATTTGAAATCAATGCGATTAAACAAGCTATCATCGTAGTAATAGTAACCGAGTACGGTGCCGATGTTGTCGTGATTTAGGTGCGCAGTTTTATCCGTATCTTTTAAACCAACAAAATATTCTTTTACGGTAAACAAGGGCTTTGATAACACAAATTCAGGGCCGACCTTTTGGTTTGGAAACCATTCAGCACACACAGTATCAAAGTCGAGTTTGCCTTCTAATAATGCTTGGTTGGTTCGCTTGGGCGGTAAATTAAGCTGTACGCCTTCGATTTTTGCTTCAGCTAAAATAAGCGGAATAAGCTCGCCAAGAATGCCTGGCGTTGCTTTATCGGGCATGTAGTAAGGCACCCAGTTGTTAGAACCAGACATGTTGTAACGCAAGCTGTTTTGCTCCGCAAACGCTGAAAACGTAAGCAAACTCAATGTAAGCAGTAAAATCCGTATCAAAATGCCTCCAATCTCCTTACCATCGATAACTCAAAACAACAAAAGCGATAAATATTAACAACCTACCGTTAAGCTTAGCGTAAATAAGCCTAACTGCGTAAATAAAATTAAACGATAATGAATATAAAATCGATCCATTTAGCCATAAAAAAAGGCCCATATTTAGGCCTTTAATGTATTTCTATGGTGATAAAAAACACCGCTTATTTGCGAGCGTCTTTTAATAAATCAGCCACTAAGAAACCAAGCTCAAGTACCTGATCGGCGTTTAGACGCGGATCACACTGAGTGCGATAACGCTGTGCTAAGTCTT
This sequence comes from Pseudoalteromonas sp. MMG024, assembly GCF_021654175.1. Taxonomy (NCBI): domain Bacteria; kingdom Pseudomonadati; phylum Pseudomonadota; class Gammaproteobacteria; order Alteromonadales; family Pseudoalteromonadaceae; genus Pseudoalteromonas; species Pseudoalteromonas sp. MMG024. Next base: position 125,382 of record NZ_JAKFZO010000009.1, on the reverse strand, counting down.
CTTCACATAAACCATATGCACCACCGGTACATTCCGTTACGTGCTGGCCTGTCATTTCTAGGTGAATACCACCTGGGTATGAACCTTCAGCTTTATGAACCGCAAAGAACTGGCTGATTTCACGCATAATATTATCAAAGCTACGCGTTTTATAACCATTGCTGGCTTTTTCAGTATTGCCGTGCATTGGATCTGAGCTCCAAATCACCTTGCGGCCTTCTTGTTGTACTTTACGTACCAACGCAGGTAGTTTTTCAGGTAATACGTCCGCACCCATGCGCGTAATAAGCGTTAGGCGACCAGGGATGTTATCTGGGTTTACTGCATCAATTAAACGAATAAGATCGTCAGGATCCATGCCAGGGCCCACTTTCACACCGATTGGGTTTTTAATGCCACGGAAGAACTCAATATGAGCGTGATCTAACTGACGTGTGCGCTCACCAATCCATACGAAGTGCGCAGAACAGTCGTACCAATCACCCGATAAGTGATCGCGACGTGTTAATGCTTCTTCATAACCAAGCAGTAGCGCTTCGTGCGATGTAAACAATTCAGTTTCGCGAATATTTGCAGAGTTACCTGATGTAATACCGCACACTTCCATAAACTGCAGTGCATCTTGAATGCGATCTGCAAGCTCTTGGTATTTGTTTTTAAGTGGGTTTGCCGCAACAAAGCTCATGTTCCAACGATTTACCTGGTGTAAATCTGCTAAGCCACCTTGAGCAAATGCACGTAATAAGTTTAATGTTGCCGCGCTGTGATGATACGCCTGCATTAAACGCTGCGGATCAGGGATACGTGCATCTTCTGTAAATTCAAAACTATTAACGATATCACCGCGATAAGACGGTAGGCTAACGCCATCAATCGTTTCAAGATCAGCTGAACGCGGTTTAGCGTATTGACCAGCCATGCGTGCAATTTTTACTACAGGGCATTTACCGCCGTAAGTTAAAACAACCGCCATTTGCATAAGGGTTTTAAACGTATCGCGAATGCTCGCTGCGTTAAACTCTGAAAAGCTCTCTGCGCAGTCACCACCTTGTAGTAAGAAAGCTTTACCTTCACACACATTTTCAAGGTACTTAAATAAACTACGAGTTTCTTCTGCAAACACCAGTGGTGGTGCTGAATTTAACTGTGCTTCTACGTTTGATAATTGTTCAGCATCTCTGTAATTTGGCTGTTGTTGAATAGGGAGATCTCTCCAGCTATTCGGGCTCCAAGGTTTCACTACATTTTTCCTCATTCCAATATAACCTCAGTTCCGAATTTACAGGGCTAAAATTAAATTTCAAGTGATAATTTGTTTAGTTCCATGATATTTGGTAATAAGCATTATTTTCATAACTTATTTGCGATGAATTAAGGCCAAAACAGTCAATAAGATTCGAAATTTTAATATCACGACCTGCTTTAAACTCGCCTATTAGCGAACCTTTTTTCATTAATAAACAAGGATTTTGCGATTTTAAGGCGAAATTAACCTCATGATGAGAAGATAAAACACAAATTCGACTGCTAATATGTTCTAAATAATCAATTAACCATAAAGTATGTTTAATATCCAACCCGGTGAAAGGCTCATCCAACAATAATAAGTTGGCCTGAGGCTTTAATTTTTCATCGCAGCCAAGCAAGGTAGCTGTGAGATAACAGCGCTGTCGTTCACCGCCGGATAAAAACTGCAATGGTTTTTCAAGTAAACCGGCCACTTCTAAGCCTCGTACTACCGCATTGTTTTCAAGTAGTACTTTTAAACTATCAATCTCGCTATCAAAACAAATTGCCAGCATTTCATAACCGGTAATTGAAAAATGTGCTTGGTTTTGCTGAGTTAAGTACGCCCGTTTTTGCGCTAATTGTTGCAGCGACAACGATGAATAAACGCTTCCAGAAATAGTAATCGCATCATAAACCTCGCTATAGAGGCCCGCAATACAATCAAGTAAGGTTGATTTTCCCGCCCCATTTGCACCTAATAAGTGATAAAAACCAGGGCTTAACGACAACTCAGATACCTGAACCGTAAAGCCATTAAACGGGTTTAACAATAAATCACTTATTTTTAAACTGATAGACGCTGTCATTACATATGGTTCCTGTGTGCAAAGTGTTTAAACAGCACCCAAATAAACAAAGGACCACCAAGTGTTGCACTAACAAGCGCTAAAGGTAAGTTAGTACTCATTAATGAACGAGATAAAAACTCGATAAACACCATAGTCGTAGCGCCAACGAAACACAGTTTAGTGATTAAATGCTTGTTATCATTTCCGAAAATCATACGGCACGCATGAGGAACCAACAAGCCTAAAAACGCCACAATTCCGCCTAGCGATACCGCAATCGCCGTTAATAAAGCAGCAACCGACAAGCACTCTAAACGCAAGCGTTTTACGTCGATACCATGCAATTGTGCGTTTCTATCACCGAGATAGACAAAATTAAGTGCGCGACTACGACGCTTTAATAAAGAAACAATTACACCGGTTGCTGCAAGTGTTACCAGTGCGCTGGTCATGGTGACATGTTCAAAGCTACCGAGCATCCATATACTAAAAATACGTAACTGGTCGTTATCTGAATAAAAAATAAACCAACTAGAAATCGCTGATGTAATTGTGGTGATACAAATACCTGCCAAGATAATTGCGAGACTGGCATAATTTCCGAGCTTTTTCGCGATCAAAAAGATCACGCTTATTGCCAATGCTGCACCGCATAAGGCAAATAAAAACATGTAGAACACACTAAAATCAAAGGCACTTGATATCAGCCCCGCCGCACCTAAGATAACAGCAAGCGATGCGATACCTGAAATGCCAAGTAAACTGGGTTCAGCAAGCGGGTTAGCTAACAGTAGCTGGAACAAATGCCCGGCAATCGCCAAACAGGTCCCTACCGTTATGGCAGTAATAATTTTTGCTAAACGTAAATCAAATAAAATCACTTTATCGATTTCGCTTAGCTGCCAGGGCAGAATGGTTTTACCGCCATTGAGCCCAATAAAAAGGCTCAATAAAATAGCAATAAACCCAACACCGTACGTAAAAATAGCGTGTTTGCGCATGAAACAATTTAACTGATTGGTAATACTGCGTTTATATCAGAAAATGGCGCATAAAGCTTGTGCTTGTCGGCAACAGTAAATACCATCAAACACTCAGTATCGCTAGAGATCAAAGAATGAATAAACGTTTTTTACTGCGCAGCCACTTTGATAAGTGCACTCAACTGATTGAACAATTACAACACGCGTTAGTTAATTCAGATCTCGCATTTTGTCATTATTATCAACTGCCAAAAGTCAAAGAGGCGGAAAACCACCGTCCTCCCACTGAAATTCCCGTCACTCCTTTTGAGGGATTAGATGCGCTCAATAAAAGTTGCTCGGCATTTAAAGATGTATTTAAACAGCCCGAATTAAGCGGAAAATTACTTACTCGCCATCCTGGGGTGATTGGTATTAAAGGGGATGCTCCCGAAATCCGATCACTTATTAGCGCAATTAATCAAGAAAAACAGAATTTTAAGCAAATTGTATTATCAGAAAAAAACAAAGACGCCCGTTTTGAACTGGTTCACAGCATAATTCCCAACTTGATCACCCTAGCGTTTTATCGTCAGATCTTTTGTGAAAGCCGCAGCGCATATTCAGTGCGATTTACTTGGATGCATAAACATTCGATTCAACACTTAAGCGCAAAACAGGCACTTACCTTTTTACAGCAAAACCAAAGCCATAAACCAATAATCACGCAAGATAAAGCAACATGGCAAGCTATGGTTGAACAAGAAAAACAACGGATAGTGGGTTTAAGTGAAAATAAAAAGCTACGTATTCGTCGCCCTATTCGGGTGTCACCCCAAGTAAACGTGCGGTTTAGCGCCCGCGATCGCTATCATGTTAGTGCAGCGCTACCGTTTATTTTATTTAACGCTGAAAAGGTTACAAAAGTTGGCAAGCTTACAAATTATGCTAAAAAGCCAGATACACGCGCAAAAAAAAGTCGCTACCTAATTGAGCGACTTTTCTTAGAAACACCTTAAAAGCGTTTAATCTTCAACGATTTGTACAATATCTTCTTCGTTGTCAATGACAATAGCATCATCAGCGATGCGTTTACCGCTTTGAATTTCCAAGCGTTTCTTCTGCTTGTTCAGGCTCAGCATTTCTTCACAGAAATCATCTGTTGGGAACATTTCATAGACGTAATCAACAATTTTGCCAGACTTATCATCTTTAACATTATCAATGGTGTAGTCTGAAATAACCCCTTTACTGATCAAATCTTTCATTGTTGTCGTCATATCACGACGCAAGGCTTTAAGTTTGTTCTCGGTAATTTCTTCATCACCTGTAATTGATCCGTACTTTTCCATAATCGACAATAAACGGAAGTGATGTGTTTTCCCTGGAGCAGCATAACGCCACAAATGATAAAGACGTAGCATCATCCAACGAGATAAACCACGTTTAAGCTCTTGTGCTCGGTTAAAGTAATAGCCTTTGTATTCAAGATTATCGATCATGTTGTGAACGAAGGCATTAAGACAAGCAACACACTTAATATTACCGCCCTGACCTTTTTTACCACTAAAATGTAACGACGATAAAAAGTTCATATTCGACTCATAAAACGAGTCATCAACATCAGTATTTTTGGTATCTTTCGCTGAATATTTAAAGCTCAGTTTAGAGCCTTGCAGCGCCTCTAACGCCTCTTTAATTTGAGGGTAAGGCATTGACTGGCCAACACTTTTAAGTTCTTGTGCCAGCTCATTCATAGAGAATACAACCGCGTATTGAATACCCGATTTAAAGTTAATTTTTACAATTTTGCCTTTTGAAGCAAGGCGGATAAGGGCACGCTCTACTTTTTCTTCGCGATCAGATGGCCAGACTAAAAACTCTTTTTCTTCACCCTGCTGCTTGGTACTAACAACTGCTGGCGTAATTTTTAGTTCGCCTTCATATTGAATGCCATCAATGCGTTCAGAGATACGTCGAGTAACAATCGTTCTGCCCGGCGCTTCTTCAACCGGCAGTTTTTTATGACCTGATCGCACAAAACGGCCCCAAAGATCATAATGATTAAAAGTGTTTGAGTACGCGCGAAGATCGTGGCGAGCGTTTTCAATAGGAACACGAACATCTTTATTATCGGTAAACAATGCCAAATTTTCATTATCAATAGCGCTTTCAACGCCATGGATCTGCCCACGTAAGGTATCCGGCAAATTCTCAACCGAGATATTTACTTTGTTAGACATTCAAGTTCCCATCTAAATTTTTATTATCTGTTAATATCATCACAGATCATTACTAAAGTTAATTAAATTAGTTAGTAAAATTGTGATCTGGCCTCGTTTTTTTTGCTCAGATCAAATTTTTACCAACTAAAAATATATAAAACGAAATAAACATGGCTGTTTCGTGTAAAAAACACACAGACAAATCAAGTTTTGACGTACTGGGATCACTTTTTTACTAACAAATCGTTTTCAGAACGATATTTTACCAACTCAAAGCACGATTTATTAGTATAAATAGCGTTTTTTTTAGAGAAACGGGCCCAGAGTTGGTAAAAATCGGTTCTGAGCCAGTAAAAATGGGCACTCAAAATTTAAAATGTGGATAACTCAAGATCGAATTAGTAGGGATCTGATCTCAACCAGGTTAGGATCCGATCTTAATTAACACGATCTAAGTAATTCCTTAAAAAACTGCACAATTACAAAGCGTTATCTTAGTATAAAGCTGATCTAAACGGCCTTTTTTGTGAATTGTGCTGTGCATAAACTGTACATTAACGGTGAATATAAAAATCAGTCAGTAAAAGGCTGATCTCGCTGTAGATATAAAACGGATCTTTACCAAGTATAAAGTCGATCCGAAAAAAAATAATAAAATGATGTTTTACAAACAGTTAGATCAACTATTCACAGCTCTAACCTTAAATACCTTAGTATTTAACCACCTTTAAACTTATTTCTTATTCTTTAAGTAAAATTATAACGCAATAAAACAGTATTTTTTTCTTTCAATTAAAACGATGTCGTCATAGAATAGTGAAAACAGCAAATTTAATGGACATTTGCATATTACACGTAAGTGTTAAGGTTTAGCTATGACAATCACTCAAAATGCGTTAAGTACCTATAAGCTATTAAAGGCCACTGCAAAAGTAGCTGAGGAATCTCTTGAAGGGCGTATTCAACATTATCGCGCTCATATTAAGGCAGATGACAAAGAATTAAGAACGTATACGCAAAAAGCAGCTGCGGACTTATTAGGATGTAACAACCGCACGCTTAAACGTCGTCATGACCAAGGCGATTTTGACCACCTTGATATTAAGAAAGGGGCAAATGGTCATTATGCTTATACACTAAGTAATATTTATCAAATGGCCGATATCTTAGGTATTCCTGCAGATAATCGCGCTAAAGGTGATAAATTACAGGTTATTGTTGTTAACTCCTTAAAAGGTGGCTGTGGTAAAACCACAAGTCTCGTTAATATTGCTGCTGCATTAGCAACAACAAATATTAAACGCTACCGCATAGGTATTATTGATCTTGACCCACAAGGATCCTCTACAAGCTTCTTTCCACCAGCAGAGCCTGAGCCAATTACGGTTGGCGATCTGATGCGTGATTGTATTGATCTTGAAGAAGGTGAAACATGGTCTGATGTAGTATCAAGTGCATTTGCGCCAACGCATATTCCCAATATTCGCTTTTTACCGTCAGGTATGGACGACTTCTACTTTGAGCACGAAACTGCAACAGAGCTAAAAGAAGGCAAAGGGTATGAAGAGTCTCAGCATTACCATAAGTTGCTCGATAAAGTGATTAAGCCCGTTGAAGATCAATTCGATATTATTCTGATCGACACAGCACCATCGCTTAACTTTATGTTTTACAACGCATTAATGGCATCCACATCGATGTTAATACCGGTTCATCCAGAAGCGGTAGATTTTGACGCTAACAACAAGTACTTAAAGCGTTTAGGTGAAATTTATCATACGGTTGCGGCATTGGGTCATAACGGTTGGGACTTTATGCAGTTCTTGGTAACTAACTATGTTAAAGGCAATCACTCACAGCGCGATATTGTTAAAGATGTACGCAGTGCGTTTGGCCGTCAGGTGATGAGTTATCCGATTAATCATAGCTCTGCCATTACCGCAAGTTCATCGTCTTTCAATACAATTTTCGATCAAAAAACATCTGACAGTCTCGCCAGTCGCGAGTCTTTAATAAAATCACAAGAAAACATCAAAGATGTGGTTGATGAACTAGAAATGTTGATCCGTTCAAACTGGTCGTCAACACAATGTCAGTTAGAAACAGCTTAATTTAGGTTTTACAATGGCAAAGAAACGTAAAAATGATACTCGCATCGATCCATTTGCAACAACAGTGGAGTCGAGCAGTTTAGACGCTTTATTAGAAAACGCACAAGCCGGTGATCAGATCACCATGCCTGCACCATCGGATCCTAACAGTGAAATTAAACTGTACTGCAAACTGATCAAAAATGCAGATATTGCAAAAAGTACAGACGTTTATGGTAAAAACCGCCGTGTTCAAGCGTTACTGAACGAAAAGTCAGTAGCTGACATTATTACAAGCATCAAAAGTGATGGCCGCAACCAACACCCAGCCCTTTGTTGGCAGCAAGGTGAACAAGAAGTGGTACTTGCAGGATCGCGTCGTCGTAAAGCTTGTATGATCTCTGGCAGTGATTATCTGGTACTCAGTTCGCCAGATTTTACAGATGAAGATGCAAAAATTTTAGCGGTGTCATCTGATCAGTATATTGCGCCAAGTTTATGGGAACTAGGCCAAGCTTACGCACAAACAAAACACGATCTAATTGTTGAAGGGCGTAAAGGCTCTTACCGTGAACTGGCTGAAATTGAAGGTGTTTCGCACACTGCGATTGCAGATGCATTGAAAGCCTATGAAAAACTGCCACAAGAAGTATTATCGCTTTACCCTACTGCAAACCATGTAGGCCGCGAAGTCGCAAAGAAGTTAATTGATGCCCGTGAAAAAGATCCGCAACAATTTGCAGAAAAAGTGGCAGATGTTAAACAGCGTTTAGCTGAGCTAGCACTTGATACTGATGATAAAACAGCTCTAGCAATTACTCGTGAATTAACGTACGCAGAGCCAGTTAAATCAAGCGCTCGTCAAAATATCGATATGGGTAATAGCTATATTAGCGCGCAAAAACACGAAAAGAGCGGTGATGTCGTGATTAAAATTGATAATCGCGTGCTAACCGACAAACGCTTGGAGCAATTAACTAAGCTACTTACTAACTTTAACTAGGTTAGTTGCTAACGTTAACCAAGTACGACTCGTAATATCGAGTAGTCACTTACACTAAAAGCGTGTTTACAGCCCTGTAGGCGCGCTTTTTAATGTCAATTTTTAACCATTCGCTAATCGATATCATAAATTCGTCATAAATCGCCAGAATTCGCTTTGCCCGCAAGCTAAATAGCCATATACTGGCAGAATTATTGATTTTTTATAGCCCCGATATGTCACAGCGCTTGTCAAAAAACGATTTACTCGCCTTATTTGATGAAATAAAAAACGAGGAGCTGGCCAGTTTTCCACTAACTGAGTCATTCTTAAAACGTTTCTTTAAGCCTGCTGTGTTCAATAAAGCGAAAGACTACCTTAGTCATGACCTTGTCTTATGGCGTGAAGCCAACGAAGGCTTTAAATCAATCAATGGCGAAGTGGCTAACCAAGAAGGCGAAACTTTCTACCCACAAGCAACCATCAAACAACTTAATGGCCAACCTAAAGTAACCACATCGTGTTCGTGTCGTTTAGGGCAAAAATGCGAACATATTGCCGCAGTATTCTTATCATTAAAAACCGAGCACTCGGGTGAATTTGGCAAAAATTACTTACTGCATGACTGGTTTACGCGGTTAGAATCGCTTAAATCAAAATCTGAAAAGCACGCGCCCAATGTGCTGTTATTTAGTTTAGAGAAAAATGGCGACGACATCGTGTTATTGCCTAAAATAGCCCCGCGTAGCGAAAGTCAGTACGGATTAGGTCGCGCACTTACGGCCAAACAACTGAGCTCGCAGGTCACACCAAAAGATCTCGATGAAAAAGACTTTCGACTATTTAGTTGGATCCGATCGCAAAATACGTTAGGTAAACTAACGCTACATGGTGAATGGGGCGCGTTGGCACTGGCGAAACTCGTTGAAACTAAGCGCTGTTATTGGGGCGATGAGCGCACTCCGCTTAGCTTAATTCATAAAGAGCCTCTGGCTATAGATTGGCAAGAAAACGACCTGGGTGCTGAGCTTAAATTAAGCATTAATACTCACCAAAATTGGGTATTAGTGCCGACCACACCACCTTATTTTGTTGATTTAGAAACAAAACAAGTTGGTGAAATAGATACCAGTCTTGCCAGTGATGAAATGAGCTTATTACTGACCATGCCCGCGGTTGAAAAAAGCAGCTACGCCCAAGCGCAGGATAAACTTAACGGTTTGTACGGTTTTGGCTTTGTGCCGTATTTGGTTGACAGCGACAGCCAATCAACCACCCCACAGCCTTGCCTGCGTTTTGAATTAGTGGACGAACTGCCAACACTGGCGCTTAGTTTTAATTACAAAACGGCAGTGCACAATGGCGCGTTTGAAAACACGTGTATTAATCAGCTTAACAACTATGGCTTAGAGCTTGTTTCTAGCGAAGCTAATATGCGATATTTTCGTTTTCCGCCGGCCAATGAAAACCAAGTGCAATGGCACTGGTTTATCAATGAAGTATGCGATGAACTAAAGAGCCATTTGTGGAAAGTAAGTGAGCCGACTAAAAAGTTACACATGCCGTCAGAGGCAAAGTTAGTTGCCAATTTATCGCGTGTTGCAAATAACAAACTGCAACTTGATGTTAATTTCTCTGTTGATCAGCTAGTACTTGATTTTAATTTGCTGAGAGAAAAAGCGGCGTTAATCAATAACAAAGCTAACAAAGGTTATTACATAAATTATCACCAAGACCGTTGGCTTGTGGTAAGCCGCAGCGATGCGCTAAACCTAAAACAGGTGATTGATCAGTATTATGGTGAAAAACGCTGGCCTAAGCGTTTTACCTTGCCATTATCGGCGCTTACATTGCTGCGTGTGTGCGATAGTGCAATGTTTATCATCGAAGATAAGCAACTATCAGAATTGTTTTATCTAGAGCACAGTGAGAGCAGTCTTACGGCAAGCTTACCAAACGGCCTAAACGCCACGCTACGCGACTATCAGTTAAAAGGTCTAGCTTGGCTACAGTTTTTAGAGAAACACGGTCTAGGCGGTATTTTGGCTGATGATATGGGCTTAGGTAAGACGATTCAGGTACTTAGCTTCTTACTTAGCCAAAAAGAAGCAAAACGCAGTACTTTGCCTAGTTTAATTATTTGCCCAACCAGTTTGGTAAACAACTGGCTGCTTGAAGCTGAAAAGTTTACACCTGATTTAAAGCTGGTTGCCGTTCAAGGCGCGAATCGTAAAAAGCTGTTAACTAAAGCGGCGACGGCCGATGTGGTTATCACCAGCTTCCCATTGCTATTGCGCGATCATGAACATTATTTACAGATGCACTTTGGCAATATTATTTTGGATGAAGCGCAAACCATTAAAAACTATCAATCAAAAGTATCGCGCTTTGCTAAGTCATTGAAAGGTGATTTTCACTTGTGCTTAAGCGGCACACCGGTAGAAAACAATTTATCGGAGCTTAAATCGTTATTTGACTTTGCTATGCCGGGATTACTTGGCAGCACCGCGTACTTTAAAAATCATTTCCAACAACCCATTGAAAAAGAGAATAATGCATATCGCGCCGAGCAATTAAACGACATTATTGCCGGATATGTACTACGTCGAACGAAAGCGGAAGTTGCTAAAGAACTTCCAGCTAAGTCGGAAATGGTAAAAGTGATTGAACTGTGTGATAGCCAAAAATCACTGTATCAAAAAGTCAGTGAACAAATTGAATCAAAAGTTAAATCGATCTTTGAAGCCGGTGAGCAACAAGCTAGTAAATTACTGTTTTTAGAGTCGTTATTAAAACTTAGGCAAATATGCTGCGATCCGCGATTAATCAGTAAGTCTACCGATCCAGACGAAGCAATTAACAGCGCTAAATTAAACTATTTAGCTAATACACTGCCTGAAATGTTAAAAGAAGGGCGAAAAGTCATTATTTTCAGCCAATTCACCAGCATGCTGTCGCTTATTGAACAAAAGCTTAGCGAAATTGGCATTGATTACAGCCTACTAACAGGCCAAACTCGCCACCGTCAAAAAGCCATTGATAAGTTTCAGCAAGGCGATGTGAGCGTGTTTTTAATTAGCTTAAAAGCCGGTGGTACAGGGCTTAATTTAACCGCTGCCGATACCGTTATTCACTACGATCCTTGGTGGAATCCTGCGGTTGAGCGCCAAGCAACCGATCGCGCTTATCGTATTGGCCAAGATAAACCTGTTTTTGTTTATAAACTGATTTGCCAAAACAGTATTGAAGAAAAAGTACAGCGCATGCAGCAAGAAAAAGCCGCATTAGCCGAGCGCTTTTTCGATAGCAATAGCCACGGTTTTTCTGATTTTAGTGAACAAGATCTGCTGCAATTAATTGGATCGTAATTTTTTTAAATAAATTTGAACTTAACTAAAAACGGTAAGTCTATTACTACAGATGACATGTTGACTTTGCTGTTGTTGTCTCAATCCATCCCTGGATTAAATGATTTCCCGTTGATTACTAAGTTAGTAATTTTTGGCCAGCCCCATTAAACAATGTGGCTGGCTTTTTTCATTTTATTTGGTCAAAATAGTTTCAAACAATAAAAATTGCGTCATCAAAGGCATACACAATGCGCTGGGAAGATATAAAACGCTATCAAGTAATTGAAGCGCTTTTATTATGGGAAGGTAAGCTAAATGCTCGCCAACTTATGGATTACTTTGAAACGAGCCGCCCCACGGCACAAAAATACATTTCAGAATACAAGCAGCTTAATCCAAGCGGATTTGAGTTTGTGAGCCAGCAACGTGCACATATTGCCAATGTCGATTTTACGCCGCAATTTATTGATTTAGAATTCTCAAGCTATCACGCGCTTTTTAATACTCAAGGCGAGCACGCAGTGACATCGCTTGTTGAAACATTACCGCAGGTACACCGCAATATAAGCCCGCAATTGGTCAGGCCTATCCTGCAAGCAATCCGTTATCAATTACGTTTAGATATCGGCTACATTTCACTTTCGAGCCCTGAGTTTGAAGACCGAATTATTCAGCCCCACAGCTTAGTATTTGACGGTACACGTTATCATGTACGTGCATTTTGCGAGAAAAACCAAGACTATCGCGATTTTGTTTTGTCGCGTTTTTCTGGGGAATTCGCTTTTGAGGGAGAAGCTACGTTTGATGAAGCGCATGATACGCTGTGGCAAACTGAAGTTACGCTCGTGGTGTGTCCGGATCACCGTTTAACTGAGTTGCAAAAAAAGGTGATTGCACACGATTACCAAATGACAGAGCAAAAGTTAGCACTTAAAACTCGCGCCGCTTTATTAAGGTATTTGCTACAACATTTACGACTGGATATTTACCAAGCGGCCGCTGAGCAACAGCAAATCGTGATCGACCCTGAATGCCGAAAACTGCTTGCACCATACATTAATTAACCTTAACTCGGGTTAATTAGTTCTAAACGCATATTAAAAAGCCATAAGTGTTAAATATGGGATCATTAATATACCAACAAAAGTAACTGCACCCAGAGCGTTACTCTGCAATAAGGCTAAAAGCTGCTGATTTCGGGCTGTTCTCGCTTCGGAACATTGTTTTACTAACTCTGAAATTTGATACTCTTTTACCGCGCTTTTGATTAACTGTCGCTCGACATTTAGGAGTTTTTTATAGCCGTTTTGTGCGCTTAAAAAATTATCTAATGTATTCATAATAAAGCCTTTTTATCATTCAATTCGTTTTCTTAAGGTTATTAAAGCCAACTTTTATTTAAAAATAAATAGACCAATTTTTGACCTGTAAAAGATGTTTACAGATCACTTTTTTACTAGCCAATAAACCACTTTTTTACTTACTCAATGGCAATGTGGGTGTAAAAAAGTTTTACAGGTAGTGATGTAAATAATTGATTTGTGTGCGGCATAAATGGCAAAAAAGGTATACTAATCACGTCTTTTCAAATAGGAATCGCTTATGCAAGCCTTGTTAAACCAACCTGAAATAGTGACCACAGCGTTTTTATGTCTTTTTGTGGTGTTTTTAGTGACTATTTTGGTGACTGTAGGTCGTTCTAAAAACAAAACTGCATTGCTACAAGCCCAGTATTTACAAGAAAAAGCAGGGTTAGAAGAAAAATTGGCGGACCTTGCAAAAACCTCAGACCAAAATTTTACCAACTGGCAACAAGAGCAAGAACGCACCAATCAACTGCGTATTAAGTACAGTGCATTGCAAACACGTCTTACTGAGCGTGAACACAGCTATCAGCAGCAATTAGCGAGTTTACAAGATGCTAAAACTGAACTTAAAAAAGAATTTTCATTGCTTGCTAATCAAATATTTGAAGAAAAAGGACAAGCGTTTAAATCGTTAAACCAAGAGAGCGTGTCTAATTTACTAAGGCCAATGCAAGAAGAGCTCAGAGGCTTTAAACAAAAAGTTGAAACCATTCATAGCGAAGAATTAAAACAGCGCTCAGAACTAAAAACAGAACTCGTGCATTTGCAAAAATTGAATCAAGCCATTACTTCACAGGCCGAACAACTTACAACTGCATTACAAGGACAAAAGAAAACCCAAGGAAATTGGGGCGAATTAATGCTAGAGAATGTACTAGAAAGTGCCGGACTTCGCGTTGGTGACGATTACCAACGCGAATTTCATGTTAAAGCGTTGGAAGGAAATTACCGGCCTGATGTGGTGGTATTTTTACCACAAAAGCGTCACTTGGTCATTGACGCTAAAACGTCGTTGAACGCCTACACTCAATATGTAAATGCAGAGAATGAACTGATTGCAGAGCAAGCATTAAAACAACATGTAATGGCCGTAAATGCGCGCATCGAGGAGCTTGCAAGTAAAGGATATGACAAACTACCAGGCTTAAATTCACCTGAGGTGGTGATTTTATTTATGCCAATTGAATCGGCTTATGTTGAAGCATTGAAATACCAACCTGATCTTTATCAACGTGCTATCGAAAAGAATATTTTAGTGGCTACGCCAACGACCCTCTTAACGAGCATGAATATTGTGCGCCAATTATGGCGTTTTGAAGAGCAAAGTAAACATAGTGCTGAACTGGCGCAGCGTGCAGAACGTTTTTATACTAAGTTAAATGGCTTTTTAACCAGTATGCAAGGCGTTGGTAAAACTCTTGATAAAGCAAAAGAAGGTTACGATCGCGCATTTGCACAGCTTTACTCTGGCAAAGGTAACTTAATTAAACAAGCTGCTGAATTTAAAGAATTAGGTGTAGCTGTACAAAAAGAACTGCCTAAAGAACTCATTGAGAAGGCAGAACTTGAATTAAATTTTGAGCAAAGTGAGTAAGTTATAAAGTACTAAGGGGAGGTGTAAATGCCCTTTACAGTTTTAAATGGTTTGCCAAAACCACCAATAATGTGTCATTTTTAGTAAATTACCTTGTTGTTGAAAATTAAACTTTAAATGTAATTTCTGGATTTTTGAAACGCTAAGGCCAATAAACAGGCTTCGTCAAAAAGCATATTAATTTTATAATCACTCTTTCTAGTAGTAACTCAAAGGATTGAAAATGAAACACTTCACTGCCCTTTTATTAGTTGGTTTTTTCTTAACCGCTATTAACCTACACGCAAATGATCGTCAGCTCAGTGACGCATATAAAAATCAGCAAAGTGATATTCAAGTTAAAGGTTCAGGCACTGTGCTACGTGTTTTGCCTGATGATAATAATGGCTCAAGACACCAAAAATTTATTTTGGGTTTGGCAAGTAAGCAAACGCTCCTCGTTGCACATAATATTGATTTAGCGCCGCGTATTTCGAACTTAAAAATGGGTGATAAGGTAGAGTTTTACGGTGAATATGAGTGGACTAAAAAAGGTGGTGTGATGCACTGGACACACAAAGATCCGCGCAATAAACATACTCACGGGTGGCTTAAACATAAAGGCAAAGTTTACGAGTAAAAGAGTTGAAAATAGGATTAATCACGACCTAATGTATTGTAAACGCCAGATATTATGAGTATATCTTGCATATTAGCTAGTTACATACTTGCTTTTTTTAAAAGTGATTTTCATCGGTTTTGACTACAAACATCTTATCATTTGATAGATATTTATTTCACTAAAGGAGTTGTGAATTGTGGATAGCTTTACAGAGTTTGAACTTGTAATGATAGGCTTAACAGTTTTACCAGTACTTATTTATTTTTGTTCACCTCTGCAATAACTGTTTGAAAAGGCCGCTCGTGGTGGAGGTGTGTCTATTGTGGTGTTACCTTTTTCTTTATCATGGATTTTAAGTGGTTATGCCGCTCAAAATGATATTTTTAGATATGTTATGTTGAGTTTTGGCTTTTGTTTTTTTACCGTATTCTATGGCGCAGGCGTGGCTTTACTTATAAAAGAGAGACGAAAACAACGTACACAATAAAAATGCAAACTATGTAACTGTGTTGGTTTAATATCTAATCTTAGTCGTTTTGGGATTGTTTTAGTGCGCGAAACGCTTGCTTAAGTATATTTATAATAACTTGGCTGTTAGGTTTGAACGATAAAACGGAGCAAACCTAACAGCACAACAGGCATGAAATAGTATAAAGGGGGTTTACACTTCACATGCTAGTTAATGGAGCCTGTTTAATCGATTTTAACTTCACCTTTTACATTATCGATATTTAAATCGCCCGAACCGTCGTCTTCAACAATCAATCCACCCGCACCGTTTACGGTAATATCGCCGGAGCCATCATCTACTTTTACTGTGCCCGTAACATTTCTAACAAGTAAATCACCTGAACCATCGTCAATAGTGACTGCTCCTTTGGTGTTTTCAACCTCGGTATCACCCGAGCCATCTTCAATTTCAACGTCACCTTGAATATTGCTTATGTAGAGTGAGCCAGAGCTGTCGTCGACGTATACTGATTTACCGCCATCAATGGTTAAGTCACCAGAGCTATCGTCTACCTTAATGGTGTTACTTAAGCCGTTGATTGTAACATCGCCAGAGCTATCATCGAGTTCGAGTGCTAGTTTGCTTGGCATGGTGATGACAAGGTCGATGCTATGCCCTTGGTTGATGTGAATACGTAAACCATCTTGAATATCGTGTATTGCAACGAGTTTTGCAGTATCACCAGATTGAGTTAAAGAAAGTTCGTAATTTAGATCTTCGCTGGTATAAATGTCGGCATTCACTGTAATTTTATCGCTACTGTCTGAGCCTATAATTTTAAGTGACCCAGCACCAGTTTCGGCGATAAGTGTAGATAATTGACTTGCGTTTAGCACTAATTCTCGCTCGATGTGAGTATCCGCAGAATTGGTGTTTCCACCGATATGCACAATACAACCTGGAAGCAGTGTTGCCATGGCAATTGCTGAAAATGTTTTATACATGATGTTCCCTTCTAATGAATTATTTTTATTATTCATTGCCGTGTTGAGTGACTAATAGTAATTTAAAGCAATCACTAGGCCAAAATTCAAATCTTTGAATAATATAGGTTTATTTTTATTTAATAAAATAAAGAAAACAATCAAACGAATTATTAGTCATTTTTGCCATTCGAACTTTGTCATTTTGACCAACTATGCGAGTTCGCGTCATATTTACTGTATTGAATGTTTTTTAAAAGTGTCATTTATCTTTCATATTTGTTGGCTAATTTTATCGCCGAATAACAGCTCCAAATATAAGAGAATATTGTTATGACAAACACGATCCGCGCTGGACGTCGAAAGTTTTATGACGATGAGCATTTTGCCGGTGGCATTGAGCGTTCTGGCTTTTTTACTATTTCTGAGGCTAATTTTTTAGTTGAATACGGTGACACATTGAATGGGCTAAGCGCAGGTAATTTAAATCCTGAATCTGCTGCTGAATCGGAATTTGTGGCCTGTATGCAGTCTAATATTGCGTCTAACAGCTATGAAGTAAAGCTCTGGCGAAAATATATAAAAGCTGTTCACAGCGTGACGCACAGAGCCAGTGCGAATAGTTCACGTACAGAACAACATTATTCATTTGAGGGATATGATGAAGCGTAGTTTGCAACAAGATAGCTATTTAGAAAAAACAAAAGTTGGCCGAAAACCAAAGCGCGATAAGCCGAAAGCCAAATTTGATAATAAAAATAAGCGTAAAAAATTTGATGATCATGATTGGGATGATCGCGATTAATAAAAGCGCTCAATCTTTGATAATAATTGCGGCCAGAGTTAGCGCTCTGGCCGCTTTTATTTAACGTGGCGTAAACTCGGGTTTTAGTAAACCAAAGCACGTTAAATCGTGATATTGGTTTTTCCAAAAACCACTTGCGCGGCGGATCCCCTCTTGTTTAAAGCCAAGCTTTTTAAGTACGGATTCGGACGCGCCATTACCCTGCATGGTATCAGCCTGGATGCGATATAATTCACCAAATGGTGAGTTGTCTGAATAAACTAGTGTAATAATCGCGTTTAACGCTTCAGTGGCATACCCTTTGCCCCAATGATCACTAGCAAATTCATAACCAATCACTGCATTGTGCATTTTTGAATTAAACGAATTAAAACCACATGTGCCAATTAGCTCGCCAGTTTCTTTGAGGCGAATAGCCCAACGAATGCCCTCTTGCTGTTTAAATCGTTGATTAAAGAAATCTATTAGATCAAGAGATTGCTGCTTGGATGTAAACGTTTCAATATTATAAAACTTAACCACAGCTTGATCTGAAAAAATCGAAAATAACCTATCGTTATCATCGATTGTTAGTGTGTCTAGTGTTAATCGTGCAGTGTCTAAATTTGGAAATTGTAGATTAGTCTGCATTAGTACTCCTTGTTTCTTTGCACGGGTTACGCTATTTGAATGAGCAAAATAACCCACATTGACAGCACTGACATCACAGCACCCCAAAACGTTATCATGCGATGTAGTACATTGTTGTAGGTAAGGTGTACAAAGGCCTGTAAAGTTCTAAAAGTAACAAAACTCCACGCCAAGGTGAGCGCTAAGCCATTCGTAATTTCTAGGCTCACAAACAAGGTAGAGACAACATAAAATAATACCGGTACTTCGAACATGTTGTTAAAGCAACGCGTTGATGTGGTTAATTTTTCGGGCACGTCTTGGCCTTCCATTGTGCGATAGTATTTAATTTTCACGCTGCCATTTTTAACGCTTTTAATACGAGTGGTAACGGCCACAATACCAACGGCAAACGTTAATAAAACCATTCCAAACATTGCATAGATCATACAGAGCCTTTTATTTGTTTAATTATTTAATTCTGATCTGAAAGATCGTTTATCTTACTTATTCTGAGTCCTTTTGTAACACAGAGACGACTACGAAATACATCGCTTTTTACTGTGAAACACTTTTGATATTCAATGCGATATGTATTTTGGTATATCCATGTGATTTAAATTTTCGCGTTTTAGCGTTAGCTACAGTAATTCCGTTATATACGTTTGTAGCTTAATCATTTCGTCACACTTCTTTCATACACTGCGCTAAAAAGTCAGACTCTTTATTGTTTATGCGTATTTTATTTGTATCCCGAAATAGCAGTCATGCTAAATATTACCGAAAATTGGTTAGTAAGCTGAACCTAGACGCGCAGCTTCATGTAACTGGTTGGCCGCGTTTAGGGGCGTTGAAACACACAAAACATTTGGCGAATTTTGATAGTAATGAAATGCTAGCGCATCATTTATTAAGAAAAAAAGCGCGTCATCCCGCGTTATTTTCATTAAAGCTAGTTTGTCAGGTATTTCGTGGGTACTTAAAAGCAATAGAAACGTTACGCTTTCTAAAATTTATCGATTTATTTCAAGCAGAGCAGCCAGATAAAGTGGTTGTTTGGAACGGTAAAAAGCTACCAAATCAAACGGTGGTATGTGCCGCTGAGTGTTTAAATATTCCGGTGATGTTCTTTGAAAATGGCTTAGTACCTAACACCACATGCTTAGATCCCAAGGGAGTAAACTATTTATCGAGTTTGCCAAAGCTGCCAGAATTTTATTTAGAACGGGAACTTTCAGGGGTTGCGCTCGCAGCGATAGAACAAGCAAAAAACCATAAAAATCGCACTAGCGATAGCGCGGAAGTAGCACTTCCTGAACATTATATTTTTGTGCCATTTCAAGTACCAAACGATACCCAAGTAGTGGTTCATTCCCCCTGGATCAAGAGTATGGAGCAGCTGTTTTGGCAAGTAATGCAAGCGATTGATGCGTTGCCACAAAGTAACCTTAAAGTGGTATTTAAAGAGCACCCTAACTGGCCAAAAAAATTCACGCATTTACATAAAGCCCATGATAAAGCGATGTTTGCCAATGGCGTAAAAGCGTCTGAATTGATAAAACGGGCTGAGGTAACAATTACCATTAATTCAACCGTTGGATTAGAAACATTGCAGCTAGGCGGTAAGCTTATTACGCTAGGTAATGCCTGTTACGCTCTACCCGGCATGGTGCTACCCGCAAATTCGCAGCAACAACTTGTTGAACAATTGAAAGAAATTAACAGTTGGCAACCCAACACACGGTTAATTGAACGTTTTCTTGATTATGTAAACGGGGTTTACGCTATTCCACAAGCATGGCGACGTGCCGATAAAAAACACATCAAAGCGATAGAGGCAAGAATTCTAGGAGCCGATGAGTTTTCGTTACAAAATCAATAGTTTTAAATGGATACAAAAAAGGGCAACAGTATTATTGCCCTTTCATTAAAGTTAAAATACGAAGTCTATACCCATAGTGATTGTTCTGGAATCACCATGGTATGCCCAACCCGTGGCTTCATCACCTTGATCCACAAACGTATCATATTGGACTTTAAATGCTACATTTGAATGGAAGTCATATCGCAAGCCATAACTCAGCATATAGTGTTCTTCTAAGTCTTCAGTCGGAACATTGGCACGTTCATGATCTGCTTTTGAGTATGAGATATAAGGTTGAAACTCGTCAATGTTATACACTACCGATATGAGATAAGTTGGGAATTCTGTACCTACAGCATCATCATATTCAACATAGTTCATATCAAAAAGAATGGTAAAGTCGCTGATATTAACTTGACCACCTAAACCAACGAACTGTTGTGAGAAAGGTGTATAGGGGCTGATACTTCCGTCTTGTTGAATCGTTTCTCTGTCTCTGTCATTTTGGAAGTACACAAAACGGAGATCAAAGAAATCGCCGGATAAGTTCCAGTTAAAACCAGCTATATCTGTCCAATACTCATTTACTGTGCGTGCTGTGCCGCCATAGAGCTTATCGTAATACAGCATTTCAACATTGTCGTCTGAATACTCATTACCATAAAAAGCAGTAATGGTATTTGAGTAGTCTCCAATATCAAAGCTATACATAGCATGCGCACCATCAAACTGAGTTACCTGCCACCAATACAAGTTTGATGGCGGGCGCATCCAAGGATAAGCGTAACCTACTTCTGCGAATTCTGAGAAGTAATACATAGGAATGTTGCGTCGCCCAGCCATGAAAGTCCAATTATCATTTGCTTGGTAGGTCACATAATACCAGTCAAACTCAGGTTTAAAGTCATCAACGCCTTTAGCAACCAACTGCGCAGTGACAGAAAGTTGGCTATTAAATTGATATGTTCCCTGAACTGCGAGAATGGACTCAGCTTTAAATGTAAGATCGTTATCATATTGACCAACATCATAAAAGTCGGCTGTTAATATTTCATCACGGGTTTGGCCTGGATTGAGTGGGTCGTCGACCGTACCAAGAGTCTTACCTGCGATGATTGAACCATATCCACTTATTTTAAGTTCTGCATTTGCTGATTGTGAGAAAGCAATCAACAGTGCTGATGCAACTAGTGATAATTTTTTCATGTTACATCTCCTTAAAAGGTGGCTACAACTTTAACATCACTGGTAACGGCACTAGCATCTAAATAGCCAATTGCATCAGGGTTTGATGCAACGGCAGAGATAACAGCGGCGTTAGAATCCATTTCTTGTGGCGGAGTTCCTTTTCCAGTGAATAAGATTTTCGACCAGTAAGCCTTAACTTGACTACTTGATTTGCCAATAACTTTAGAATTGAACTCCTCTGTAGCAGGATCGCTATAGTTAGCACTAATTAAGATCGCAGAACGCCCATTAGAGTAACTTTTAGTTTTTCCTAAAAATATTTTTTTTATGGTGCCTTGATCAAATGCCGAATCATTAGTTGGGTGGACTACAATCGCCACGTCGGCGAACGCGTTTGACATACTGAATAACGTCATTGTGGATACTACACAAACAACTTTCCACGCTTTTTTATGGGAAGGTAATAACATTGTTAATCCTTATAATTGCTGCGCTAGGCGTTATGTTCATTACATAACGCTATTTTAAAAAGTAGTTCGGCATGTTCCTGTTATCAAGAAATTAAATTTTAAATCGTATGAAATATATCCTTAATATGAATAAGACTTAACTGGGGGAAGACAAATAACTTTTTGTTTAATAGGCTTGATGGCAGCGTTTAATCTCTTCAACCAGTGCTTTGGCAAGCGGCGATACTGAGCTCATTTTCTTAGTGATTAGCATTACGGGGATTTGATAGTGGTATTTCTCGGGGTGAATTGCTTTAAACAGTCCTTTATCAACCCAGTAATTAGCGTAGTGCTCTGGTAGATAGCCTATAAAGGCGCCTGATAAAATCAAATGTGCGATACCTTCATCATGATAGGCGGTTGCACTATTTTGATAATTAAGGCCATCATTTCGCACTTCTTTATCCCGCATATAATTTGAGGTAATCACCTCGGCTTGTTTCAATAACTTATTGCGCTCATTCGGTTTACAATCAAAAAGGGCATGCCCTTTGGCGCAATATAGATAATTGGTTTCGTTATGTAGTGGGAAGTAATCTAAACCACGCAAATGATGGCGACTTACGCCAAGCCCTACCAGCGAGCGACCATTTACTACAGAAGTTTCTACTTCCCGTGCTTCACACACATTGATATCAAATTGAATGTTATCGCTTTTTTGCTTTAGCTCGCGAATAACCTCACTAATGCCACAGCGCGGGTCGCTCACCATGGTGTCAATTACCGAAATCGTTACGCGGCCTGATAGCTCATTTTTAGAGCCTGCAACTGTGGTGGCGAACGCTTCGCATTGCTGCAATAACTCAAGGCTTGCTTGGTATGTAATACGGCCAGGCTCGGTTAGCTCAAAACCGCTGCGCCCGCGTTTACATAATTTGATGCCAAGGCGCACTTCTAAATCTGATAAATGTGAACTAATTGTAGAGCGGCCAATATTCAGTCGAGATTCTGCAGCAGAGAGCCCACCACATTCCACAATTGCAACAAATATGCGCAATAGGCGCAGATCGACGTCATGAATTTGCATCTTTTTTAGCCTTGTTTTTAGTTCGATAATACCGGAATAAGCATCGATAATTATGCATTTATAAAACTTGGGTCGCAAGCTAACATTACTGCATTGATTAATCATCACAGTTAGATGACTAAAACGTTAGGAGACAACAATGACGTTTAAATACGGCGTAGATCGCCTGAATATTGATATTGTAAATGGCATTGCCGATGGCAGTGTTAAAGCAGAGCTTAGCCAAGAAGCGATTGATAAAATTAATACCAGCCGTCAACGCGTTGACAAAATGGCCGCATCAGACAAAGCGGTTTATGGCATTAACACTGGCTTTGGCCCACTTTGTGATACGCAAATCACCCCAGAAGAAACAAACCTATTACAAAAAAACCTGCTGATCACCCACGCAGTAGGTGTTGGTAATCCAATTGCTAAATCGATTTCTAAATTAATGCTTATCACTAAAGTACATGCCTTAAGCCAAGGTTTCTCTGGTATTCGCCTTGAAACTGTTGAGCGTATGCTGAAGTTTATTGAGCTTGATTTAATTCCAGTCGTACCAGAGCAAGGCTCGGTGGGTGCATCGGGCGATTTAGCGCCATTATCGCACTTATTCTTGCCGCTTTTAGGTGAAGGTGAGTTTTGGGTAGGTGATGACATTGTGCCTGCGGCAAAAGCCCTTGCTGACAATGGTTTAGAGCCGATGGATCTGCATGCTAAAGAAGGTTTAGCCTTAATTAATGGCACTCAGTTTATTTTATCGCATGGTATTACTGGCCTAACTAAGATGCGTTACCTGCTTGACCTTGCCGATGTTGCAGGAGCAATGAGTATTGAAGGTATGCAAGGCAGCCAATCGCCATTTAGAGAAGAGCTACATGCTATTCGTGCCTTTGCAGGCAATGTTGAAGTGGCAACACGTATGCGTCGTTTATTTAAAGACTCGCAAAATATGGCGGATCACACTGATTGCGACCGCGTACAAGACCCATATTCATTGCGCTGTATTCCGCAGGTGCATGGTGCATCACGCAATGCATATAACCACTTAAAAGAGCTGGTTGAAATCGAAATGAACTCGGTCACTGATAACCCAATTGTGATCAGTGAAGAAGAAGCGATTTCGGGCGGTAGTTTCCACGGCCAACCGCTGGCAATGGCACTTGATTATGCGTCAATTGCAGCTGCTGAATTGGGTAACATTTCTGATCGTCGTTGTTATTTATTGCTTGAAGGTTTACACGGTTTACCGCGCCTACTAACTACATCAGGCGGCCTTAACTCAGGCATGATGATCCCGCAGTACACCACAGCGGCACTCGTAACCGAAAACAAGTCACTGTGTTTCCCACCGTCAGCTGACAGTGTACCAACGTCAATGGGTCAGGAAGATCACGTGTCTATGGGCAGTATTTCGGGCCGTAAACTTAACCAAATTCTTGGTAATCTTGAGAAAATCTTCGCAATTGAGCTAATGTACGCAGCGCAAGCCGTTGATTTTAGACGCCCTAATACTTGTTCAGATATTATTGAACAAAATCATGCACTCATTCGTACTAAGGTTGCGAAATTAGAAGAAGACAGACTATTAAAGCCTGATATTGATGCCATGGTTGAGTTTGTAAAATCTCAGGCATTTACTGTTACGCTTAATTAAGGATAACTGACATGAACGTACAAGAATTTCAGAATATCATCAAGCAAGGTATTCCTAGTGAATTACCTGCACCAAAGGCATATCCTGCAGGCGCTAACCGCGCGCCAAAGCGTAAAGATATTTTATCGGTTGAAGAAAAGCAGCTAGCGGTGCGTAATGCGCTACGTTATTTCCCGAAAGAGTGGCACGCAGAACTCGCTGTTGAATTTGCACAAGAGTTAAAAGATTTTGGCCGTATTTATATGTACCGCTTTAAGCCAAACTATGAGCTAAAAGCACGTTCAATCTCTGATTATCCTGCAAAATGCGAACAAGCTGCGGCGATCATGTTAATGATCGACAACAATCTTGATCCAGCAGTAGCACAGCACCCTGAAGAGCTAATTACTTACGGTGGTAACGGCGCGGTATTCCAAAATTGGGCGCAGTACTTACTTGCCATGAAGTACCTAAGCGAAATGGAAGAAGACCAAACGCTACACATGTACTCAGGTCATCCAATGGGTTTATTCCCATCATCTAAAGATGCACCACGCGTAGTTGTAACCAACGGTATGATGATCCCGAATTATTCAAAGCCAGATGATTGGGAAAAATTCAATGCATTAGGCGTAACGCAATATGGCCAAATGACAGCGGGTTCATTTATGTACATCGGCCCACAAGGTATCGTTCACGGTACAACTATTACGGTGATGAATGCATTCCGTAAAGTACTTAACAAAGGCGAATCACCAAAAGGCAAGATCTTCTTAACTGCCGGTCTTGGTGGCATGAGTGGTGCACAGCCAAAAGCGGGTAACATTGCTAACTGTATTACTGTATGTGCTGAGGTGAACCCGAAAGCGGCAATTAAGCGTCATCAGCAAGGTTGGGTTGATGAGCTTGTTGATAACATGCCAGACCTTATTGCCCGTGTGCGTAAGGCACAAGAAAACGAAGAAGTAGTGTCGATTGCGTTTATTGGTAACGTAGTTGATGTTTGGGAAAGCTTCTTAGCTGAAGACATTTTCATTCACTTAGGTTCAGACCAAACGTCGCTTCATAACCCTTGGTCAGGCGGTTACTACCCGGTTGATATTAGCTATGAAGAATCAAACCGTTTAATTCGTGAAGAACCAGAGGTATTTAAAGAAAAAGTACAAGCAACGCTTAAACGCCACGCTGATGCTGTTAACAAACATACTGCAAAAGGCACGTACTTCTTTGACTACGGTAATGCATTCTTACTAGAGTCATCGCGTGCGGGCGGTGATGTTATGGCTGAGAACGGCATCGATTTCAAATATCCGTCTTACGTGCAAGATATTCTAGGCCCAATGTGTTTTGACTATGGCTTTGGTCCGTTCCGCTGGGTATGTACCTCTGGTAACTCTGAAGATTTAGATAAAACCGATGCAATTGCGGCAAAAGTGCTTGAAGAAATTATGGCAAACTCGCCAGAGGAAATTCAGCAACAGATGCAAGATAACATCACTTGGATCAAAGATGCGAAAGAAAACAAGCTAGTGGTTGGTTCACAAGCGCGTATTCTCTACGCTGATTCTGAAGGCCGTATTAAAATTGCAAATGCCTTTAACGATGCGATTGCGCGCGGCGAGATTGGCCCTGTGGTACTTGGTCGTGACCACCACGATGTATCTGGCACAGATTCGCCATTCCGTGAAACGTCAAACATCTATGATGGCAGCCGTTTTACTGCTGATATGGCTATTCACAACGTGATTGGTGATGGTTTCCGCGGTGCAACTTGGGTATCTATTCACAACGGTGGTGGCGTTGGTTGGGGTGAAGTAATGAATGGTGGTTTCGGTATGCTACTTGATGGTAGTGACGATGCTGAGCGTCGCCTTAAGTCAATGCTATTGTTTGATGTAAACAATGGTATTGCACGCCGTAGCTGGGCACGTAACGAAGAAGCTAATTTTGCTATCAAACGTGAAATGGAGCGTACACCTAAGCTGAAAGTCACGCTTTCACAAAACGTAGAAGATGATATTTTAAATAAACTAGATTTTTAAAACTTTTTAAACATATAGCAAAAAGGCCATTATAAATGGCCTTTTTTGTTACTTAATCTGATGTTAATTCTTCATGCTAATTTAAACTAAACTTCAAAGCGGTTTTTACCTGTTCGCTTTACGTGGTACATTTTTTCATCGGCAGAACGAATAAGTGCCTCTAATGTGTCACTGCTATCAGGGTAATAAGCAATACCTAAGCTAGCACTGATATTTACTTTGTTACTTTGCCCGTCTGTATCTTTAATTTGATAGTCTTTCGCGATTTCGTTGATGGCTTTTTCAGCGAGCCTAACGGCATCTTGCTTGTTTGCAAGATTCGGTAGGCAAATTAAAAACTCATCGCCACCTAAGCGCCCTACTGTATCTGATTCTCTGAATGTGTTTTTAAGTCTAATCGCTACTTGCTTGAGTAACTCATCACCACTACTGTGACCATAGCTATCATTTACCTGCTTAAAACCATCTAAGTCGATAAACATTACAGCCAATAGTGATTCATTGCGTTTTGCTTGTTTTAGCGCACTTGCTAGGCGCTCTTTAGTGAGCCATATCGAGGGTAATTTAGTTAGAGGGTCGAAGTGCGCAATTTTCTTGAGCTCGTTTTTGGTGTGTTTGAGCTCTTCAATAGTGTCATGCAGCTCGGTAATGTCATATTCAGTAACAAGAAACACATAATCACCACTTAAGGGATGGCGACTAATGCGAATATCAACGTTATGTCGTCTTTCACCAAGCTTGGTAAACATGATGTGCTCTTGGCAACCCGCTTTGTGTTGCTGAGAGTCAATTAAGCGTTCTTTACCCTCATTTGGATTGGCAAAACGCAGCTCAAAGTCACTGATATTGTCTTGTTTAATTGTTGAATACCACTGAGTAAACGCGGGATTTTCAAACAGCCGCTTACCTTGCATGTCGTAACAACTGACCGCGACAGTGGTGTAACGCATCGCTTCGGCAAAAAGTAAGTTTTCTGGTTGGCTGGTGGCATCCATTTGTTCGCTAATAAAGGCAATAATGCCGCGGTGTTTTTCTGGGCCCAGTAACACAGCTACATGACGCATTAACATCACTTTTGGCTCACCATTAGGGTAAGTGGTCCAAGGGTCGTTAGTTAAGCCCTCTTGCGCGGCTTTTACAAAGGTTTGTTCGGTACGCTTGCGTGCGCCTTCGGTATCTGCGGATAAGTCTTTATCGATGAGTTGTTGCACATTGTTTAGTCCCCAAAAGTTAAGGGCATGATTATTACCCCACCAAAAGCCATGGCGGTCTAAGTCAAATACCCAAATAATATCGGGTGAAAAGTTAAATCCACCCAGTTCCTGTGGTGATGTAATTATTGGTAAGTGATCGACAGCGACATCTTGATACACAAAGAGACTCTAGCATTTAGTTGTTTAGAATATATTACTCAATTTGATATTAGTTGCTAGTAGATTATGGTGGCAATTAATGCGTTTTTTTAATCAATAGGTGTATGCAATTCCCCCGCTTTGCTGCGCAATTATTCTGATGAACAGGTATGAATAATGGTATTTGGCAAAGACGCAGTGCCATGTTTCAGTTACACTAGCAGTCATAACAATTTACCAAAGACACAATGATTAATCCCGACTTACCCCTTGTTTACCATCCTAATTATTCATTTAGTTTTGATGAAAAGCACCGCTTTGTAATGAGTAAATTTGCACGTCTTTATCAATATTTAGATAGCAAAGGGTATATCAATCAGCGCAACTTATATCAGCCGCCGATGGGGGACTTTAAACCAATGGAGTTAGTACATTGTGAAAGTTATGTACACGACCTTTTTCATAATCAACTTGATGGCAAGGCGATGCGACGCATAGGTTTGCCATGGTCAGAACAATTAATGGCACGCACCTTTACCGCGCCGTTAGGTACGCATTTGGCGGCTGAACTTGCGCTTGAACACGGTATTGCTTGTCATTTAGCTGGGGGTACGCATCATGCGCATTATGATTTTGGTTCAGGCTATTGCATGGTAAATGATTTGGTCTACACAGCAACACGGCTAATTAATGAAGGAAAAGCGCGAAACGTACTCATCTTTGATTGTGATGTGCACCAAGGCGATGGCACTGCGGCGATGCTCGCCCATAACCCTTATGTGTTTACCTGTTCAATCCACTGCGAAAAGAACTTTCCTTTTCGAAAGCAACACAGCGACTTAGATATTGGCTTAGAGATAGGATTAACTGATCCTGATTATTTAAATATCGTATCAAGTACTTTAAATGACTTAATTGAGCAGCTCAATCCTTCGCTGGTTCTTTACGATGCCGGTGTTGATATTTGGCAACAAGATACCTTAGGTAAGCTGGATATTAGTTGGCAAGGTATCGCAGCGCGTGATTATGCTGTGCTTGAGATTTGCCAGCAAAAAGGTGTACCAGTAGCCACAGTGATTGGCGGTGGTTACGATAAAGATCATCAGCGATTAGCAGAGCGTCACGCATTAATTGTTGAGCAAGCCGCCCGTTTCTAAAAATGTTTGCAATTAAGTCTAAAATTTAACTTTTTTTTGAGGCTTTATGCAACATACCCTTTCCCCTAATAAACTCTTACACAGTAAATGGACAGCTGTGTCACCGCAAAATAAAGAAAAGCATTTTATGGTAACCAGTGTTGAATTTGATGAAGAAAATAACGTGGTTGAATGCATTATTGAAGCGGTTTTAACCAAGCGTGAGCAAAGCATAAACTGGCGCAGCTTAAAAGATAGCAAAATGTGGAAAATGGGTTGGCAATAAATTTAGTTATTGCCAACTCAGGTTAGTTAGCAAGTAAGCGTCGTTGCCAAAATTTGGCGTTGGGGTATTTATGTGCGCCTTGTTGATAATGTTGCTGATGCAATGAAATAAATGCATTAAAGTCTTTAAATACCTGTGATTGATAGTCTTCCAAAGAGTCTTTTTGTGGTTCTTCAAGCCACTTTTTTATGGCTTTTGCCGCGACACCTGCGTGCTTTAGCGATTTCGTAATTCCGGCCGATGAAATCGAATCGTAACTTGATGCTGCGTCCCCAACAGCAAGCCAATTATGCCCAATCACGTTCGATAAAATGGCTGAGGATGCCGCTTTAGCGTAAAGCTTTACAGGAGTTTTTGTTTTGTCTTGCAAAAATGTTGTGCATTGCTGAAAAAACCAGTTATTGGCTTTTAAACAATTTAACCAATTCTCATAGCAAGTTAGCTTTTGTGTTTTTAATTCCGCTGCGTCAGTACATAAGCTGATAATAGCTTTGTTGTTTGGCAATATAGCACCATACCACCATCCATTTGGGTCGCTAGCAACAAGAGTATGTGTAGTACTCGCAGGTATGTGTTCAAGTTCAAAAAAGGCGCAGGCTGAAATCACGTTATCAAACACGTTATTGCTAATATTTAGGCTTTTTGCTGCAACTTGGTGCTGCCCGGTTGCATCAATTAAAAAATCGCATGCTATGCTGGTGGTGTGATTATCACAGTGTAATACGTAACTTTTTTTTGACGAATCTATTGACGATACTTTCGTGTTTTCGAAAACTGTTATCCCCCTAGTTTTGCATAGTGCAATGAGATCAGCGTCGAAATGTTTGCGATCAAGATGAAAGCCCTTTCCGACTGGTGAAATAAAAAAGTCATTATAACCGGTTACTTCATCTGCCCACCTAGATTTACTACCGGGGCAAACTAAGTGTTTACTACTATTTAGAATGTGCTCAGCATCGAGTTCTCTTAGATAGAAACTCGCGGCGGGAGGGATTGTTTCGCCGATACTTGGTGCAGTAGCTTGTGGCGCGCAAATAAGTATTATTTTTACGCGTTTGTTACTTAAGCTGAGTTCTTTTTCTAGGGCAAGTGCGGTGGCTGAACCCGCGGGTCCGCCACCGATTATGCCTATTTGTATTATTGGCTGAGCCATAATATGTCCATTTGGCATGTCACTCATAAAGTTTACTTATCACATTGGGTTGGACCACAGCTATCAGGTGCTTTATAACCTGGTTCTGATGCTTGCGGCCATACTTCAACACCATCGCCTTTACTTTCGAATTGGCTGGCAACTTCAAGAAAGTAATCGGGTCCATAGTTTTGCTTGGTGCTGTCATCATTGATCTGCAGACCTTGAATAACAAACCCAACTTTATGCCAGTTTTCAACAAAGTCGAAGTAGCATTGAAAGCGACCTTGCTGCTGTGGGTAGAGTGTTTTTGTACCATGGCCCTCATCGCCGCGCACACTATAAAGAGATACGCCTTTACCTTGCCCGGTATTTGCATCGTACTTAAACAAGAATTTAGGGTAGACGGTCACAGGACGCTGCGCGGGCCAAGACCAGTACAAAGTGTTATCAGCGATTGCTTCACCTTCCTCGTTGGGGTTTGGCATAGTTGGATTTGGATCAGGCGTGTGTGTTGCACAACTGTTGTAATCAGTATGCCAAGGTTGCGACATAAATTTACTTAAATCGCCTGGCTCTACTTTACTGTCTCGAAGAGGAATATACCCGACTTGCAAAAAAGGCTCATTTTGAGTTGCTTTACTGTAATCCAACGTTGCCATATTAATGCGAAATGGCCCTGTTTTACCGTGCCAATCGGTTTTATATAAATGGGTATCACGCACAATAAAGGTTAAATCAATGCCCGGTGAATAACGCCCGCCTAAACAGTTTTCTAACACTACTTTATCGAGTTGCTCACCCTCGCCTAAGCTCGGTGCAGTTGCATTAAACTTATTGTTGTACCATTGCATCAATAAAAAATATTGGGTCTCAGTAACTGATAAAAAGCTCTTCATTGCATCGCCAAGCGCCAGTGGCATTTTTTTACGCGTACCGTCTTCATTGTCTGGCTCGTCTTTGGTGCCCGGGGCTGATGGCTTTCTTAGCAAACTGGTAAATGACGGGATTTTTTCACTGGGGGTATCGCTTGGTTTTATCTCTTTCATGCGCTTATGACCCTGAATGCCTTTTTCAGGTAATGCGGTATTCCATTGTTGCAAGAAAGCACCGTGAAATACTGGCTGAACATCACCATCGAACGAGGCTAAATGGTCATGATTAAAGCCATTGTCAAATATATTTGGCGCTAGAGCTAAATGTTGTATCCATGTATCGTAAACGTCATCCCAGGTCGATACTACATTACGGGTTTGTGGGGCGTAACTTGGATCTGTACATACAAACCAACCGTGCACAGCCTCTTCAAACGAGCCATCATCAAAAACAATGGTGGCGGTTACTGGGCCATCAGATGTATCGTCAAACCAATCATCGTTATCAATCGCACCGTTAAGTTTTGGAATGCAACATTTTTTGTCTTTATCACTTTTATTACCGAGGATGCCACTGGCTTTACCAAAGCCGCCAGTGACAATAAGTCTTGTTGTATTTTCTTCAATACGCATTTCACCAAGCGACGAAATCTCGCCAAGTGGATTAAACATATAGAAAAAATCATCGGGAAAGCTTTTTGGATAGCAGGGCGCTGCGGTTGCTATTTTGCCTTCTTTAATAAAACTATCTGGTGTTTTTTTATCAAAGTTTAAGCAGGTGTTTGAATCACTTGTAACCGAAAGGGCGCGTGGGCCCGGATCAACCACTAATTGTTGGCGGCGCACGGCTGTATTAAGGTCATCGCCAAACTTCGGGTTTCGTACCGGAGGCGTGTTTTCATTTTGATAGGCAATAATACCTTCTTCTTGAGGCTTACCGTCAACTATGGAAGTGATTGTAAAGTTGTTGTTCTTTTTATTAGCGGTATGAACCTGCCAAATAATATCTTTAATCACTTTACCACCGATATTATCGCCAATATTGATTTCACGGCCACCGTCATTTGATGGATAAGTTGTTTGTTCGTTGTCATAAGCAAAAATGCGAAAACGCGCGGCTTGCCGTTTTACATTGCCATGACTATCACGAAAATCGTGTTCGTCAATTGGTGTATTGTTTGTACTCGGTTTTATCGGCAAACCGCCAAATAAGCCGGTGCGCTTATCAACAATGGTACCCGCAGCGGTTTCAGGGGCGATGTAATACTCTTCACTATTGCCAACACGTGCAAAGTTGATACTTGGGTGAACTCTGAAATAACTCATTATTTCTCTCCTTGAGATTGTAAGTAGGCAATTGCGGCACGTTGTTCTTTTTCTTGAGACCAGAAAAAGATATTTTGAAATGCGTGGCTAATGTTTAAGTTTGTTGCTGGTAGCGGTTTTAATCCGTCTTTACTTGCAAATGCTTGCTCTGTGTTGTGACAACGAAAACAATTGTTCATTGCGGTTGCTGATTGCGTGTAAGTTTCAATGGTGCTGTTAGAGAGTTTTAAAGAACCGGTGAGATATTCATCGGTGGCAAAGTCGAGCCCAGGTTTTAGTGGCGATACATTCGGTTTACCTGTAGCTGCTTCATTGTTGATCCAAATTGCGCCAACTTCAAAGTAGTTTTGCCAAATACTTAAGTTGTTTGTTAAATGCTTTTTAACACTCGCATTCAGTGATTTTATATTATCGGTATTATTCTCGGTATTATTCTCGGTATTATTCTCGGTATTCGATTTTTTTGGGCCTGCTGCATTGCCGTAAGCATAGCGACGACACACTTGGGTGATCGGCGTAAATTCCTGCATTGATTGCTCGAGTGCTAAGCCGCTAACCGCCGCGTTTTTATTACAATTCCCAAGTTGCGTGCCTTTTTTGTAAAACAGGTAATCTTGATCTGCGACAATTTGGTCAAGTGTCATGCCGTTGGGCACATTCGGTGCATTGTTATCAAACTCAAAGGTAGCCCAAATCATTTCGGGATGATTGGCAACGACGCCACCAATATGAAAGCCAACTAGGGCAAGCGTTTGCTTTTCGACTTTTGCAGGATTGATTTTGATACCGGATGGCGAGTTTTCAAACTGCGCGATGTCTTTTTCAATGGTAAATAACTTACTGGTATCGTCATCTTTACTAACGATTTTCCACGATGCTTTCAGCTCTAGCGTGCCTTTGGTGCCGATAATTGGAAACGCATTGCGCGGGTTCATTGTGAGCACATTTGCTGGGATTGTTAAATCGGGCCCACCACTTTTACCTTGCATAAAGTCGGCAAAGGTTTGATTAATGTACTGTGAGTAATAGATGGCACGACGGTTTTGATCTACCAAGATGCCATCGGTACCCGCTTGTAAATATTCGTCAAATGATGCGCCTGTATGCGGTTGTTTTCGGGTGCGTGGCGAAAGGCCTCGTTGCTCTAATCCGATTAAAGACTGCGGCGAGTCAAATCCGAGAAAGCGAGGTTGGCCATTGTCGTCATCCATTAACCATAAAAACATTTGCCATGACCATTGGTGGAAATCACAATTTTTTGGGTTTGCTGGAAAAGCACTGTCATCAGGCCTAATGACTTTGCCGTTTTTAAACCAACTCGGGTCTATTTCACATGTGTTTGACGTTTGAGCGGAACTGCTATGCGTAAAACAAATAGCGAACAATATAACTGCGGGTGCGATGCGATTGAGCATGCATTTACTTGCGTGTTTCATTTTGCCTCCTAGGCGCGGTAACGATAAATCCTTAACGCTCACAAATTGAGCTACATCGATTAATCTAGTTAAGTCGTAAAATACGCGTTTCGTTATCACACTTTATTACAGGCTCTGAGGCGAAGTAGCGGGTAGGGCAATGGAAAATTTAAGAAGTATTTTTTGTGATGACTTATGTGAAATTAATGAGGCATACATTGATGTAAACCCCGTTTACAGATACGCTTATTGGTCTGCTCTCACGTGATTTATGCGCAATAAAATTTCGGCTGCGGCTTTAGCGTCATCGAGCGCTCGGTGGTGGTTTTTAAGCTCAATATTAAGGTCGCAGCAGAGTTTACCTAATGAGTAAGATTTAAAACCGGGCAGATATTTGCGTGCTTGCTGCACAGTACAAATTTTAGCGCGCGTGTATTTTTTATTGAGTCGAGCAAACTCTTGTCGAATAAAGCCATAGTCAAAATTAACATTGTGCGCGACAAATATGGCATTACGACTAAATGTATCTAACTTTTCGGCGATTTGTTCAAATTTTGGGGCGTCTTTAACCATTTCATTACTGATCCCTGTAAGCTCGGTAATCATTTTCGGGATATGACGCTCTGGATTTACCAGTGTCTGCCAGCTGTCGGTAATTTTTCCTTGTTCAACTCTTACCATGCCAATTTCAGTGATGCGATGAGTATCTTTTTTTCCGCCAGTGGTTTCAATATCCACGACAACGTAATTTTGCTCATTATTAAAATGCCATTCAGTGCGCTGAATTGATACGTTAAAACCTGCGTTTATTAATTGTTTGATACTGACCAGTTGATTACGCCTTAGACTATCGCCCGGCGCTTTTATTTCCTCAAAAAACACTTCACCCTGTTCAATATACATTAAATCAGGGTAGCCATCGCAAAGCGCTTTAAAGGTTTTACTCATTGCCAATAAATGATGCTTTATTGACTCAAATGGTGCATGTTGAATAAAGGTGGTTAACACATCTTTTAGTTCATCATGCCAGTAGAACAGACCATTCGGTTCACCTGAATATTGATCAATTGTGGCGCTAATATAATCACAAAACTGCTGATTGTTGGTAAATTCCGACAATTTGTGATCAATTTCTGTGTGCAACAAGTCGTAAAAATTATCTTGCTTAAGGACTTTTGGGTAATACGAAAATTCATTGGCACGTTGTGACGCTGGGTGCTGAAATAGCTCATGCCAAAAAGTTAATGCAAATAACGCGCGCCAAAGCTTATTTTCGGTAAAGTAGCAGAGGCGATGCTGTTTAATGTAACGGTCCTTTACACCTGTTTCGACCTGCCCTAAGTACGCTTCGTCAATACTAATTGGCTCGCCTGACTTTTTGAGCATATCAGTCAATACACTGGTGCGCTTTTGGTTAAACTTTTGCGCATAAAAATCCTCGGCAAATAGCAGCAAGGTTTCACTGTCGGGGTCGTCCAAAATAGCCAGCAGCAAAGCCTCACACTGTGCTTTTCTATCGTTTTTGTAGAGTAAGCGAATGTATTTTTCTTGTGCTGCAGGGTGTTGTGATTGGCTAAGCAAGGTTTCACCGAGTGTTGGCGCTTGTTCGATTAAAACAATCGCCAGCTTATATAAACTGTGGTGGTACTTTTGCGTAGCTAAAAAGCCGATTGGTTTGTCGGATGCGAGAAGTTGTTCTGCAAGCGTGTGCAATAATGGGATGTCGCTCTTATTGGCTTCTTTTATCGCTTTAAACAGGTTTGCGTAATAAAACGCACTTTTAGCTTCATCTTTATCGCTGAAGTTAGCCTGTTGCTGTTGCACGTTTTGGGTTTGCATTACACCTAAATCGCGCATAGAAAATTGATTGAGGCGACCAGATAAATGGCCAAAATATAAGAACAATAAATAGTGAAACGTGTCCTGCTTGGCAAAGTAAATATGGCTTGTTAGCACGGGGCTTTTTTTAACTTGGTCGTAACTTAAGGCGTTAGACAAGGCGCTACTCACAAAATTAAGCCATTTATTTTTATTTGCGCTTTTTGCTGGCTTATCAATTGTTAATGAGATGCTTAAGTCGATTAAGTCTTGCTTATTAAGCTGCCCTATAAAGTCGTGAAAACAGTGCTTATTTATGCGAGATACAAAACCAACTTTTCTTAAAAGATTAATTGCCGCGCCAGAGTCAGCTACTTCACTGTAGACTAGGGTGTTTTTTCGCACAAAAGAGGATTTGCGGTTTACAATCCGCACCAAAATACATTGGGCATCTTCTGGTAGTGTTGCAAACTCGGCAAAAAACGCTGTCTCGTCATCGCCTAACAAGTGAGAAGACGTGGATTTTATAAATTCGGCAAACTCAATAAAGTGCGTTAAATAATATTTTTCTGGCAGTTCTTTCATTACATCGCTGCGACAAACATTGGCATAGCTAATATTTTGGGTTGCTACGTTCGACTTATCAATCATTTTGCACGTATTAACATTTTCTAACTAATTTGCTTTTACTGATAGCACCAGTATTTGATAGTTTATGATGACATACAGCGAGGAAGTAACATGAAAATAATAACAGCATTAGTCGTTACTCTGGGATTTGCCAGTACATCGAGCTTGGCAAATAGCAAAAAAGATTTATTTAATGAAGTGGCAATAGAAACCGATCTAACCTTGTCTCACCCTGTCTATCCAATAGATTTATTGCCTAATCCTGGCAAAGAATTAATGCTTATCGGCACACACAGCGGACAGCAATATATTGATATTTTTGCTGCATCAGAGGCTCAGCTATATAACCGCATAAAACGTGTAAAAGTGCCTGATACGATGCTTGGTGTTGATTTTACTAAGTGGCAAGATACCACACAGCAGGTTTATTTATTTTCATCTAATGGCATTTATCAGTTAGCGCTTGATGGGCCTGAGTTAGTTGTACCGGTTGTTGACATTCAAACTTACTTGAAAAAAAGTGGTGCACAACACCTAAGCAAAATGGAGTTTGTTTACAACATTAATGATGACCAAAAAGCGGACTTTTTCACAACAGATCTTAATCACAGTTATGTGCATATTTCTGATGATACTGGCTATCAAATGGCCAAGGTTGATTTACCTGCACGACTAGAAATAGAAGGGCACAGTGCCGAAATTGAACCGCCTCGTTTTGCCTTTTTTGATACAAATGAAGACAACATGTCAGAGCTTATCGGCTTTGAAAATGGCTTATTGAATTTACTGCCAAGTGTCGGTAGCAACTCTGGTCAGGCGATAAAATTGCGTGATGATATTATGGTGGATGACTGGTGGCATGCCAAAGATGCCGACGGTGATTCACTTGACCAAAGTAATTTAGTGTATCGCAAACTAGAGCGTGTTGTTGACGTTAACCACGATGGTATTTTTGATTTGGTGGTGCGTTATACACGAAGTAGCGGGGCGCTTGATAGGCAAAATGATTATGAAATCTACTTAGGCGCAATCGAGCAAGGAAAGTTTATCTTTCAAAACCAAACGAATTCGCTTATTCAAGATGAAGGCACATTAACCGATCTGCATTTGCTTGATATTGATAACGATAAACAGTTAGAGGCTTTGGTGTCGGGTTTTGATATTGGCGTATCACAAATTATCGGTGCGTTGTTATCGGGGTCGGTATCTCAAGATGTGCATCTTTTTTATCAAAATGAAAAAGGCGAATTTAACCCCAAAAATAAAATTACACGAGAGGTTGAACTAAGCTTTAGCTTGTCGAAAGGGCGCAGTGGCTCACCTGTAGTGTTGTTTGCCGATGTAAATGGTGATGGTAAAAAAGACTGGGTGCTGTCGGATGAACAAAAAGCGTTTAACGTGTATTTAGCTAATAATAAACATAGTTTTTCTCGTCGCGCGAGCAAGTATAAAACCACTTTGCCAATGCAAGGTCGTCGTGTTGTAACAAGCGACTTGAACTTAGATGGCAAAGACGATTTGGTAATGAGCTACGGTCGATTAGATGATAAAAATATGCGTAAAACCATAAAGATATTGTTTGCGACGAGCTAAGTTTTCGTATTCAGTCAGCAAACTCTAGACTACACTTGCTAATTATTTTTCCAAGGGCACTACAGTGTTAAAAAATTACTTACAGCGAGCTTAATAACACTTTCCTTTTCAGCTTCAGCTGGGGCTATTCGTTTTGGCTATAATCAGCAATATTCAGCGCCACATGTGATTAATAATGGAAAGGGTACAAGCGTATCGGGCATTGTGATTGATGTAAGTAATGCGATTTCACAAGAAGCTGGATTTATGGCAAAGCAGCTTCCTTTGCCGCGTAAGCGTATTGAACAGTACCTTATTGATGGCAAAATCGATGCACAATGTCATGCTAACCCTATTTGGTATAACGCGCCTTCTATTATTTGGAGTGAGGTGCTTTATTCTGATGCTGACATTATTGTGAGTGATCAGGCTATCGCCTCGCTGCAAGCGCTAAGCTTACACAAACAGTTCAAACTAGGCACTGTGCTTGGCTATAAGTATCCTAACCTTACCGAGTATTTTGAGGCGGGTAATCTTAAACGTTTTAATAGCACCTCATCTAAAGATAGCTTAACACGCTTTACTAAAGGCGAATTAGATGGTTTTGTTGCGTCCTACAGCGAAGCGAATTACTTAACCCGACTAAGACGTTTTAATGTGTTAGAAGTGAACTCTTATGATTTACATTGCTCGTTTTCACCTAAGCTCAATGCAAAAAAACGTCAGAGCTTAATTGATGCGGCGCATAAACTGCGTGATAACGGTGAATTTAAGCGGGTATTCGCTAAATATATTAAGCCTGAATAGTTTAATACCAATTCACTTAAGTAGCTACTCATTCTAGCGGACTAAGTATCATGCTCACTGCGTTAGAATTTATCAATGTAGAACAACTAGATAAGAAAAACTCCGCATTGCTGTTATGTCATTTATCCAGCGCTATCTCTGATCTCATACTTAACAGGATTGGCATAACGTTTAAACAGTTTTTGGTTGTGATTACATAATTGAGACAAATAAAAAGGGCCCATAAAGGGCCCTTTGGTTTTCTCTAGTATCGTTCAAATTTTTTGCCAGTCTTAACCCCTTAAGACAATTAGGCAACCCTTTGCAGGGCTCCAGTACCGGAGTGTTAATCAAGTACTTGGATTTGGGTAGCAGACAGGTCTTGCCTATTTGCTAAATAAAGCGGCTATACAAGTAACTTTATACCCTTAGGTATTAACTTAGCCTACATCCCACATGCTGTAGTTGTTGATTTAGCACATTTATCAACACACTCATTTCTATCGTGCCTGCAATAAAAACGAGTAACTACGTTGCTAAGTTAAGTTACTTCTAGCCGAGTAACCGTTATGCAATTGACAGGAAAAAGCCTGCAATCGCTGCACTCATTAGGTTTGCCATTGAACCGGCTAAAACCGCACGTAAACCTAATTGCGCAATATCTTTACGACGACTCGGTGCCATACCACCAATACCGCCTAGTAAAATTGCAATTGAACTCAAGTTTGCAAAGCCACACAGTGCAAAAGTAACAACGGCTTTCGTGTGCTCGCTCAGTTGCGCTTGATAGTTCATAAAGTCTAAGTAAGCAACAAACTCATTTACTACAAGTTTTTGCCCAATGAAGCTACCAGCAAGCTGTGCTTCACTCCAAGGAATACCTAACAACCATGCAATTGGAGCAAAGGCGTAACCTAAAATTTGTTGAATTGTTAAGTCTGGGTTATCAAACCAACCACCAATCCAGCCAACAAAGCCATTACTTAGGGCAATTAGTGCCACAAAAGCCAATAGCATTGCACCTACATTCATTGCCAGCTGCATGCCGTTTAATGCGCCGCCTGCGGCTGCATCAATCACGTTTACTGGCTTTTCTTCACCGTGATCTAAATCGTTTAGATCTTGTTTTGGTGTTTCTGTCTCTGGCACCATCATTTTTGCCATTAAGAAACCACCCGGTGCCGCCATAAAGCTGGCTGCAATTAAGTATTTTAATTCAACACCTAAGCTTACGTAGCCTGCTAAAATAGAGCCTGCTACTGTTGCTAAACCACCTACCATAACGGCAAATAATTCAGAGCGTGTCATCGTGGCAATAAATGGTTTTACTACCAGTGGCGCTTCTGTTTGGCCAACGAAAATATTAGCGGTTGCAGAAAGTGATTCTGGTTTCGATGTACCTAATAACTTTTGTAGGCCACCACCTAAAATTTTAATAACAAAATCCATCACTCGTAAGTGATATAACACCGCAACAAGCGCAGAGAAAAAGACAATTACTGGCAGTACTTTGATTGCAAATACAAAGCCGATGCCGTCAATTTCATCTCCCGCTAGGCCACCAAATAGAAATCGAATACCGTCATTCGCATAACTAATAACGTTGGCAACGCCTACTGAAATACCGTTTAATACTTCACGCCCTGCAGGTACGTACAAAACAAATGCGCCGATCAGCACTTGCAGTGCAAACGCACCGCCTACGGTGCGTAAATCTATTTTTTTTCGGTTAGTTGAGCATAAAAATGCGAGCGCTAATAAGCTCGCGATGCCAACTAAACTCATTAATGAGGTCATATATATTTCCCAAGTTACCTTCTATTGAAGTAATTGTTTTATTTTGCTTTTTAGTATATCAATGGCAACTCGATTTCGCCCCCCGCGGGTCACAACAACATCTGCATTGTGCTTCGACGGGTCGATAAATTGGTAAAACATTGGTCTTACCGTGGCTTGGTATTGCTCAATCACCGATTGCAAGCTTCTACCGCGCTCTTCTAGATCACGTTGCATACGACGCATCAGGCAAATATCTAACGGTGTATCAATAAACACCTTAATATTAAACTCATCGCACAGTTTAGGGTCTGATAAAAGTAAAATACCTTCAACAATCAGAATCTTAGCCGGTTGAATTCGACGAGTTTGGTCGCTGCGCGTGTGCTTTGCGTAATCGTATACAGGAATATCGACTGGTTTACCTTCCTTGAGCTGATTTAAGTGCTCAAGCAAAAGTTCATGCTCAAAAGCGTCTGGGTGATCGTAGTTCGTTTGCGTTCTATGTTCGAACGGCAAATGAGACTGATCACGGTAATACGCGTCTTCTTCAATAATAGCGATAGCACCAGGTGCTAGTTCGTTCAAAAGCTCATTGTAAATAGTTTGACTAAACAACGATTTACCAGAAGCTGATGCACCTGCAATCGCGATAATTGTGCGTGTCACAAAAACGTTACCTTAAAAATCATTACAACAGTGACTTACCTTAGCAAAAAAGCGCACAATTATCTTTAGTTCGTGACGCCTACTGGTTCTTTCCTGAATACAGCGGTAAATTTAGCCCCTTTAACTGGTTAAAAACAGGACAAAAGTCCTGTGTAACCCTAGGCGCACAGCCTAGAGTATTTATAACGCTGAGCGTGATTAGCTAGGCGAAATGTGAACCAATGGCTAAAATAAATGCAGGCACGCCAATTATTTTTGGCGAGACACAACGGCATTTGGTATATCAGGCTATTTTAAATTGAGGTAACTATGGCAAGAGCGCTAATTTTAATGGCAGACAGTTTAGGCATAGGTGCTGCACCTGATGCTGAACGCTTTGGTGATAAAGGTGCAAACACTTTGGCGCATTTACTCGCTGCTTACCATGGTGAAACTGGCCAAAAACTCGCGCTGCCTAATTTATCAAAACTTGGATTAATTGATGCGTGCGAACAAGCAAGCAATACCAATTGCCAAGTGGCTGAGCGTAACGCTCCGATTGCAGCATATGGTTATGCAAAAGAAATTTCATCAGGCAAAGATACACCATCTGGTCATTGGGAAATGGCCGGAGTACCAGTGTTATTTGATTGGGGTTACTTTCACGATAAACAAAATAGCTTCCCAGATGCGTTTATCGCCGAGTTTATAAAACGCGCTAATCTACCGGGTATTTTAGGCAACTGCCACTCGTCAGGTACGGTTATTTTAGAAGCGTTAGGTGAAGAGCACATGCAAACAGGTAAGCCTATTTGCTATACCTCTACTGATAGCGTATTTCAGATTGCCTGCCACGAAGACACCTTCGGTTTAGAGCGTTTATATGAAATTTGCGAAATAGCGCGTGAGTTATTAGATGAATACAATATTGGCCGTGTGATTGCACGTCCATTTTTAGGTGACGCAGCAGATAACTTTGCGCGTACCGGCAACCGCCGTGATTATTCGGTATTGCCACCGGCACCAACATTACTCGACAAACTAGCTGAAGATAATGGTGCAGTAATCAGCATAGGTAAAATCTCTGATATTTACGCACACCAAGGCATTACCGAAAAACACAAAGCGCCAGGGCTTGAAAACTTAATGGCTAAAACCGCCGAGGTATTTAAACAGGCAAAAGAGCATAGCTTAACCTTTGTAAACTTAGTGGACTTTGATGAAAAGTTTGGCCATCGCCGTGATGCGATCGGCTATGCCAAAGCGCTAAAGCAATTGGATGACTATTTACCTGAATTTTTAGCCTTACTTGGCAAAGATGATGTGCTAATGATTACTGCAGATCATGGTTGCGACCCAACATGGCAAGGCACTGACCACACTCGTGAATATGTGCCGGTTTTAGCGTATACACCTGGTATGACGCCAGTTAATTTAGGTGAGCGCGAAACTTTTGCAGACATAGGTCAAACATTAGCAACATGGTTTTCACTTGCGCCACTTGAATACGGTAACAGTTTTAAATCTCAGCTTGGCAGTTAACTTAGATAGGAAAGATTATGAGTACTCCACACATTAATGCACAATTAAACGATTTTGCCGAAACGGTATTAATGCCAGGCGACCCGCTTCGCGCGAAGCACATTGCAGAGACATTTTTAGAAGATGCACGTGAAGTTACATCTGTAAGAAATATTCTTGGATATACCGGTACTTATAATGGTAAACCTGTGAGCATTATGGCATCTGGCATGGGTATTCCATCGATGAGCATTTATGCGCGTGAATTGATTGTGAGCTACGGTGTAAAAAACTTAATTCGCATTGGTACTTGTGGTGGTATTGGTAGCGATATCAAAATTCGCGACGTAATCTTTGCTCAAGGCGCATCGACAGATTCAAATGTTAACCGTGCACGTGTACAAGGCTACGATTTTGCTGCCATTGCTAACTTCGACCTGTTGGTAAACGGTGTGGAAGCGGCGAAGCGTTTAGGCATCGCTGCTAAAGTAGGTAATGTATTTACGACAGATACTTTCTATCAAGCGTCGAACGATCTTTATCAAAAACTAGATAAACTTGGCGTATTAGCAGTTGATATGGAAACTGCGGGTCTTTATGGCGTTGCCGCAGAATATGGCGCAAATGCAATGGCGCTTTTCACGGTAAGTGACCATGTGATCACAGGTGAAGCTACCCCAAGTGAAGAAAGACAAAATAGTTTTAATGAAATGGTTAAAATTGCTCTCGAGTCAATTTAACGGTTTTATTAAAAAACTCCTAAACAGTTGTGAAGTCAAAAACCAGTAGATAATTCTGCTGGTTTTTTTTCATCTACAACTTGCTGAAAGCACATCAAATACATATTTCATTACAGTTAGATCCTTGGATTAACACTGTAATTACCTCTGTAACAGGCGAAATTACTAGGTTCTGCTAATTTTAAAAGGCGTTCTGAGAGAGTGAGGAATGGAGTATGAAAGCATTAGCAACTACTGCAATAGCGGCATCGCTATTGGTGTTACCTAGCGCGGCAATCGCGTTTGATAAATCGACTATTGAGAGCTTATTAATACAGGCATGCAAAGATGTAAAAAGTAACAAGGTACTCAAGCTAAAAACCAATTTAAAATCAAATCACTTAACCCTTCCGTTAATTAGTGAAAAGCTTATGTGTAATGGTGAAAGCGTGTATGATTTTGCTATGACGCACAATGCCGATAAAACCGCTAAGCTGTTAAGAACCGGTTCGGTGTCAATTCATGATGTTGCCTATAATAGCTCAGATAAAATTTGGGTATGGTTAGATGATTGAAATATAAGCATTTAAACTATTCAGCCTGCAATCATGCAGGCTGTTTTGTCAACCCCCTTTACAAGCAACTTTCACAATAAATCTAAAGTATTGTCATATAACTGCCATATAAAGTTCATAACATACCCGAAAAAAAATGAGGTATGGCAATGGAACAGGAAAAGCAACAGTTAATCGAGCAAATAATCTCAACTGCCAAACGAGAGTTTGATATCGATTTAGCAAAAGAAAAGTTAATCTCAGAAGAAGAATATCGCGCGTTAGTGTTCACTGAGCTTTTGAGTTTAGAAAACACAGAACTAAGTCGTCTTATTGAGCAGTTTAATGCGTCACCTAGTCATCAAGCGCA
The DNA here is from genome assembly GCF_021654175.1 of Pseudoalteromonas sp. MMG024. Lineage (NCBI taxonomy): Bacteria > Pseudomonadati > Pseudomonadota > Gammaproteobacteria > Alteromonadales > Pseudoalteromonadaceae > Pseudoalteromonas > Pseudoalteromonas sp. MMG024. The sequence goes on along the minus strand of NZ_JAKFZO010000009.1, from coordinate 81,121 downwards.
CGCTTCACAGGCTGAACCGATTTCACAGTCAAAACAGCGAAACACGGGCGTAATAATTGCTGCATCAGTTGCCGTGATAGCACTTTGTGCGGTAGGCGCTTGGTTTGGCTTATCTGGCGACACGACAGCACAATCGAGCCAGGTAGCGGCAGTACCGAATAAAGTGATTTCACAAAAATCAGCACAAATGAGCAAGCCTACTCCGGTGGAAAAAGAACCTGAGGCGGTGTATCAATCCCTATTTGCAATTCACGGCTCGAATACCATAGGCGAAAAACTCGCACCAGCATTATTAAAAGCCTATTTTGAAGAGCAAGGTGCTAAAGATATTGATTGGCAACAGGGACGCATTGCAACTGAGCGCACCATGCAGTTTGAAATGGATGGTGACAAGCTGGAAATAGGTTTGGCCGCACATGGTTCGTCAACCGCGTTTAAAGCGTTAAACGCGAATATGGCGCAAATTGGTATGTCTTCGCGCAAAATAAAAACCAGTGAAGTTGAAGCGTTAAAAGGTCAGTCAGGTGACTTATCTAAGCTTGGCAATGAGCACATTATTGCGCTGGATGGTTTGGCAATTATTGTTAACCAGAATAACCCGTTAAAGACCATAACAACTGAAACACTATCGCGTATTTTCTCTGGCGAAATTGATAATTGGGCCGAGATTGGTGGTGACCAAGCCCCGATAAAAGTATTTGCTCGTGATGATAACTCTGGCACATTTGATACGTTCAAATCGTTGGTATTAAAGAAATATGGTCGCAAATTAACGAAGAAAGCAGAGCGATTTGAATCGAGCTCAGAACTGTCTGAGCATGTGTCACGCGATGATTATGCAATTGGGTTTATCGGCTTAAATTACATTCGATACAGTAAAGCACTGGCAATTGCAGATAGCAGTGACACTAAAGCAATTTACCCAACGCGTTTTACCATTGCGACGGAAGATTACCCGCTGGCACGTCGACTATACTTATACACGCCAACTAATAGTGCTACGCAAATAAAAGACTTTGCTAATTTTGCAATTTCAGACCGCGGCCAAGAAATCGTGCAGGAACTGGGATTAATCTCGCAGTCTATTCGTGTTGAAGACGTTATGGCAAGCGAACTGGCTTCAGACAAATATAATCAGTATGCAAAACTTGCGAAACGTTTATCGCTGAACTTCCGCTTTAACTATGCAACGCGCGACCTTGATAACAAAGGTAAACGAGATTTACAGCGCCTTGTATCGTTTGTTGAAGAAAACCCAAATCGCAAGCTTGTACTAATGGGTTTTTCGGACAGCATTGGGGCACGCGATAAAAACACTATGTTGTCGCTAAGCCGCGCTAAAAGTGTTGAACAAGAGCTTAATGCTCGCGGTATTAATGTCTATGCGGTAGAAGGCTTTGGTGAAGATATGCCACTTGCAAATAACGATAACGAAGTTGGTCGTGAACGTAATCGCCGCGTTGAAGTTTGGGTACTTTAATACAAATTAAAGTAGTCTCATAAATCACACTTAATACTGAGTTTAGTTAACCTAGTCATATATTTGTCATGTTTATTGACTAAACTCAGTGCCTTATCTGATTAGGGAGGGCTTATTGTGTACAATTTATTAATGGATAAAGCGAGTTTATCGCAAGTTTTTCTGGCGTTTGCACCGATGGAAGCGCTTAAAGTTAAACACAATATTGATTATGCACTTGAGGCGTTATCACTGCCATCAGCTGAGCTATTAGCCGAGATGCAAGTATTAGGAATTGACCTATCAGATAAGCCTTCAGCATCAAAAAAAGTGGATTTAACTACAATTAATAGCACAGTGCTAAGTTCACATTTGACCGAATTGTTTCTTGATAAACACAAGCTACTAAAAACATTTTCAGACTTCTCATTATCTGAGCAAGTTGAGTTGAGAGCGTTTCTGCAAAGCTTGATGCCGATGTTACATTTACCGCCACAAGCGTTAGTTGAAAAAATGCAGCGCGAGGGTGTGCTTGATGTATTGATGGGCGAAAGTGATAAAGCAAAAGCCGTAAAAGATAAAATCGCAGCACTTTCTCAAAATAAACGCGATCATAAAGTTGATGAAGTTAAAGAGCGCTTAGCTAAGCTTTCTAGTAAGCCGCAGCAGTGTGCTGATGAGTTAAAAATAGCGCGTGTTAAAGCTAATCTTAATAAAGCCTCAGTAACCGATAATGCAACTATCATCGCAGATGCCAAACAGAAGATTGTACAGCTAGGTTAAATAACCTAGTTGTACTTGATTGATAAACAGATCCCCTTCATTTTTCTATAAATACTGTACCAGACCGTTACAAACCAAAATTTTACTAACTTACTAGCGTTCCCCCTTATTTTTAAACGTACTCGGACATATTTACCGTATTTATTTCTTAGATTTGAATGCAGAGATCATATTTTTACTAAGCTAAGCCAGAAAAATATTAAGCAAGCCCATTTTAGTTAGTAAAATTTTGATCTCATAGCTGACTTTTAACTAAAAATAGCGTTTAGTTAGTAAAATTATGATCTCTAAAAACACAAAAATGTCGTTTTATTGATTTTAGTTAGTAAAAATCTGATCTATTAAGGTATTTGATCATTAATTTACTAATCAGCTAGTAAAATAATGATCCCAAACACGCCACAAGTTAGTAAAAATATGATCTCTAAAATCAACAGTTAGTAAAATTTTGATCTCTATTGTTTGGTTTTGGCTGTGAAAACGAGGTGTTAGCGGTACTTTAAGGGTGTGTTAGGGTTAAAAGTAATCAGTTGTTAACTTTGATTTTACAAATGAGCGTGGTTTTAAATCGCTAGTAAAATCTCGATCTGTTTTTTTAGCGGCAATCTTGATACTTAGTAAAAATATGATCTCTATCTCAAAGTTATTATTTATTAAAACAAAAAAAGGCCGTCAGGCCTTTGGATCACAGTTAGGGATACATAATATCAATTCGCTTAAATAGCTAATCAGTCTAACCGGCTAACTATCATGTTAAATGCGCTGGGGCTTATCGAAGTAGTATCACACGATAAGAAAGCTACGCCTTGTTAGCATTTTATTTATCCGGTGCTAAACCTGCTCAAATACTTAACCGAATTGGTATAATAGTGGTAAAAAAGCTAGGCAAGTGCCTAGCTGATTTACTGGCTAAACAGTATTAAGAAAACTGGTTCATAGTGTTGTCTTCACCTGCAGCTTTTAGGGCCGCATCTCCAGAGAAGTACTCTTTGTGGTCGTCACCCATGTCAGAACCTGCCATGTTTTGGTGCTTAACACACGCAATGCCTTGGCGAATTTCTTGACGTTGTACGTTCTTAACATAACCAAGCATACCTTGCTCACCAAAGTACTCTTTTGCAAGGTTATCGGTAGATAACGCTGCAGTGTGGTAAGTAGGCAGTGTAATTAAGTGGTGGAAAATGCCTGCTTCACGGGCTGCATCAGCTTGGAAAGTACGGATCTTTTCATCAGCTAATGCTGCAAGTTCAGTGTTATCGTATTCCACGCTCATTAGCTGCGCACGGTTATATTGAGATACATCTTTACCTTCTTCAACCATAATATCGAAAACTTGCTGACGGAAATTTAGAGTCCAGTTAAATGATGGAGAGTTGTTGTAAACAAGTTTAGCGTTTGGCACTACTTTACGAATTTCATTTACCATCGCACCAATTTGGCCTACGTGTGGTTTTTCCGTTTCAATCCAAAGTAAGTCAGCACCATTTTGTAATGCAGTAATACAGTCAAGCACACAACGCTCTTCACCCGTACCAGAGCGGAATTGGAACAAGTTACTTGGTAAACGCTTAGGACGAACCAGCTTACCGTTGCGGTTTAAAATAACATCACCGTTTTTGATATCAGTCGATTCAATTTCTTCTACGTCTAAGAATGCGTTGTATTGGTCGCCTAAATCACCAGGTTCGTTGCTTACTGCGATTTGTTTAGTTAGACCGGCACCAAGTGAATCGGTGCGCGCTACGATAACGCCGTTATCTACACCAAGTTCAAGGAATGCATAACGAACAGCATTGATTTTCGCTAAGAAATCTTCGTGCGGTACAGTCACTTTACCATCTTGGTGACCACATTGTTTTTCATCCGATACTTGGTTTTCAATCTGGATACAGCATGCACCTGCTTCAATCATTTTCTTAGCAAGTAGGTAAGTTGCTTCCTCGTTACCAAAACCAGCATCAATATCAGCAATAATTGGTACAACGTGTGTTTTATGGTCGTTAATTTTAGCTAGGATTGTCTCTTCTTCTGCGCTGTTACCTGCTTTACGCGCTGCATCAAGTTCACGGAAATAACCGCCTAGTTCACGGGCGTCAGCCTGACGTAGGAAAGTGTAAAGTTCTTCGATTAATGCAGCAACCGACGTTTTTTCATGCATTGATTGGTCTGGAAGAGGGCCAAATTCAGAGCGTAGTGCTGCCACCATCCAACCTGAAAGGTAAAGGTAACGACGGTCAGTATTATTTTGGAAATGCTTTTTAATTGAAATCATTTTTTGCTGACCGATAAAGCCATGCCAACAGCCAAGTGATTGCGTATATTGAGATGGGTCTTGGTCGTATGCTTCCATATCTTTACGCATAATATCAGCAGTGTAACGCGCAATTTCCAAGCCGTTTTGGAAGCGGTTTTGCAAACGCATACGCGCTGCTGACTCAGGGTTAATATTTTGCCATTTCTTCTCGCCTACTTCTTTTAACGTTGCAATGCGGTCGATTTCTTGTTGGTAAGTTAATTGTTTAGCCATCGTGTTAAGTCCTTCATCTTGTTGATTAGATGGCGCTGGTGTTATTACCTTTTTGAGCAACAACATTGAACGGGTAGCGCCTTTACATTTAAGTTAGGCTGAAACGGCATGATTTATAAAATTTATAGTTTTTATCATGAATATTTTTTTTATGAATGCCAAAAGCAAGCTTTCTTGTGTAACTTAGATAGAATCAAATAACCAAATTATTTAAACGCATACAATTGTGTGCCACTTCAAGGTGAGAAAATTTATGACAACACGTATTCACCATGCAGGGTTAGCTGTTGATCCCAGCTTATACGCATTTATTAACCATCAAGTTATTCCAGGTACGGGCATTGACGTGGAGCACTTTTGGCAAGGCTTCTCAAAAATCGTGTCTGAAATGACACCGATTAACCGCGCACTATTAGTGAAACGTGATGATCTGCAAGTGCAAATCGATCAATACCATCAAGCGCATTCAAACTTTGAGTTCGACCATTACAAACAATTTCTGCAGCAAATTGGCTATTTAAAACCAGCACCTAGCGATGTAGCAGTGGTAACTGAAAGCGTGGAGCCTGAAATTGCCACAATGGCAGGCCCGCAGCTGGTTGTGCCGGTAAGCAATGCGCGCTTTGCGCTAAATGCAGCGAATGCCCGTTGGGGGTCATTGTATGATGCGTTATATGGCACCGATGCTATCTCGTACGACAATGGCCGTGAAGCCGGACGCGAGTACAACCCCGTGCGTGGTAATGCGGTAATTGATTTTGGCCGTGAGTTTTTAGACCAAGCATTGCCACTAACATATGGATCACACAAAGATGCCAGTGATTACGCGATTGTTGATGGTAAGCTGATTGTCACGTTAAACAATGTAAGCCAAAGTGCATTGCAATCACCAGAGCAGTTGGTCGGCTATAACGGTACTAAGCAGCAACCTACAGAATTGATTCTTAAAAATAATGGGCTGCACATTGTGATTCAGTTTGATGAAAACCATCAAATTGGCAAACAAGATAGCGCACATATAAAAGATATTGTGCTTGAGTCGGCATTAACCACCATTATGGATTGCGAAGATTCTGTTGCCGCGGTTGATGCAGAAGATAAAGTTGGCGTATACAGCAACTGGCTTGGTTTAAACAAAGGCGATTTATCGGTTGAGTTCGAAAAAGGTGGCAAAACACTTACGCGTGCGCTTAATCCAGATTTAACCTACACAGATTTAAGTGGCGATGAGCAACAGCTCAAAGGTCGCAGCTTAATGCTCGTGCGCAATGTTGGTCACTTAATGACAAATCCTGCGATTCTCGATAAAAACGGCGATGAAGTTTTTGAAGGCATTATGGATGCTGTGATCACGTCGTTGATTGCGTTGCATGATTTAAAAGGGAATGGTACTCGAAAAAACAGCCGAGCTAATAGCATTAATATTGTAAAACCGAAAATGCATGGCCCTGAAGAAGTGGCTTATGCGAATACGTTATTTTGTAAGGTAGAAAACTTGCTTAACCTGCCTGAAAATACCTTAAAAATGGGTATTATGGACGAAGAGCGTCGGACTTCGGTTAACCTCGCTGCGTGTATTGCTGAGGCGAAAGAGCGCGTTATCTTTATCAACACTGGTTTCTTAGACAGAACAGGTGATGAAATTCATACTAGTATGCTTGCAGGACCAATGTTGCCAAAAGATGCAATTAAAGCGCAAAAGTGGATTGGTGCGTATGAAAACAACAATGTGGATGTAGGCTTAGCATGTGGCTTAAGCGGTAAAGCACAAATTGGTAAAGGTATGTGGCCAATGCCAGATGAAATGGCGCAAATGCTCGTACAAAAAACTGCACATGTGCAAAGTGGCGCAAATACGGCGTGGGTGCCATCACCAACGGCTGCTACCTTACATGCGATGCATTATCATCAGCAGGATGTATTTAGCTTACAACAGGAAATTAAACAGCGCGTTGCTGCTAATGTGGATGATATTTTGTGTCCGCCACTGCATCCAGAGCCAAAATCAATGACCTCTGATGCGATTCAAAATGAGCTGAACAACAATGCGCAGGGTATTTTAGGCTATATGGTACGTTGGGTTGAGCAGGGAGTTGGTTGCTCTAAAGTGCCTGATATTAATAATGTGGGCTTGATGGAAGACAGAGCCACATTACGTATTTCATCACAGCATATGACTAACTGGTTATGCCATGGTGTTTGCAGCGAGAAACAGGTAATTGACACCCTTGAAGCAATGGCCAAAGTGGTTGATAAACAAAATGAAGGCGACGCTAATTACCGTAATATGTCAGATAATTATGCGCAGAGCGTGGCGTTCCAAGCGGCACTAGAGTTAGTGTTATCAGGTACCAAACAACCGAACGGTTATACAGAGCCTGTGTTACACCGCCGTCGTTTAGAGTTTAAAGCGGCGAATTAAATGTGCTGATTTATCAAGCTCAATTACAAAAAAGGCCTGAATAATCAGGCCTTTTTTATATGACTTTGATTAGTCTTGTACGATTGCGTTGTGGTAAATGTTTTGCACATCATCGCTATCGTTAAGCATATCCATAAACTTTTGGAAAAGCGGGATATCATCGCCTTCAATATCCACACTTGTTTGTGGTACGAAAGTGATTTCTTCAACATCTAGCTTCATATCTGGAAATGCTTCTGCCAGAGCAGTTTTAACGTTATAGAACTCAGTGTGTGGTGCAAATACTGAAACGATGCCATCTTCAACTTCAACATCAGTTACGTCAACGTCTGCCATCATTAGTGCTTCTAACACTTCTTCGTCGTTATCGCCTGCGAATGCAAATACAGCTTGGTGATCAAAGCTGTGGGCAGCTGTACCAGGACCACCAATTTTTGAATTAGTTTTAGTAAATGCTAAACGCACATCTTTGATGGTACGGTTTGGGTTATCCGTTAAACAATCGATAATAACCATGCAGTTACCTGGACCGAAGCCTTCATAGCGTGCTGGTTGGTAATCTTCGCCAGCGCCGCCTTTTGCTTTTTCAATCGCTTTGTCGATTACGTGTGCCGGTACTTGGTCTTTCTTTGCTTTTTCGATAAGGCGTTTTAACGATAAGTTAGTATCTAATTCTGCGCCGCCGTTTTTAGCCGCTACATAGATCTCTTTACCGTATTTAGAGTTTACTTTTGTTTTTGCGGCTGCTGTTTTAGCCATCGCGTTCTTGCGAACTTCAAACGCTCTTCCCATCTTAATTCACTCTCTATTCTCGCAGGAAATTTAGTTGCATGATTCTAACAAGTAAGGGATAAAACAGCTAGTAGCAACGCAATATTAACAATTATTGTAAGTCAGTAAGCTTGTTGATTATAAAGTACATATATATATTTTATTTTTATCATTTATCTAATTTATGTTTGTTGTTTTTACTTTTAATCTTTTGTTTATAGACTATTATTTTTAAAGTAGTTTTCTAAAGTATGGATGTATTATTTGTTGCGACAACGACTTAGGCTTTGCGCTAACTCGGTAGGTCTTTTACTAAAAAGAATAGAACAATAGGGAATATTATTAAGTTTATGGAGTTAATGGCACTGTGAAGGATTATGGACAGGGCGATATAAGTTTACGCTTACTGGTGGAGCGGATGCTTGACGGCTTTTGGCTGGTCAACAAGCATGGTGTTATCCTAGATGTTAACGAACAATATTTATCACTTACTGGGTACAGTAAAGAAGAAGTTGTTGGGCATCTCATTGAGGATTTTGAACTCTTTGAATCAAATCAAGATACCAATGATAGAATCGCTAAAATCACTGAATTTGGTAGCGTTAGATTTGAGAGTAAGCACGTAACTAAAAACGGCGAAGTCGTTGATGTTGAAGTGATGGCAAGTGCGGTGCCAAATAAAGAAGGGTTGTTCTTTGGTCTTATTCGAGATATTCGCGTTCGAAAAGAATATGAAGCAAAACTGCTGTTAACAAATAATATCATTAACCAAGCGAGCGATGGCATTTTAGTTACCGATAGCTCGGGGATCATTGAATATGTAAACCAATCTTTTATCAATATTACCGGTTATCAGAGTGATGAAGTAATCGGTAAAACACCCGCAGTGTTAAGTTCAGGTATGCAATCAGCTTCCTTTTATGATCAAATGTGGGCATCTCTTGAAAAAAAAGGAGTATGGGCTGGTGAGGTATGGAACAAGAAAAAAACAGGTGAAATCTATCCTGAATGGCTCACCATTAATTCATTAAAGAGCGGTAAAAAGACATCCCATTACATTGCGCATTTTAATGATTTATCTGAGTCGAAAAGGCTCACGAGTCAACAAGAGTTTCTTGAATTTCATGATCTACTTACTGGCATAGCAAACCTAAAATTATTTAACCAACGTTTAAGTATTGCACAAATGTTATACGAAAAACAAAATGTGCCTTATGTCATAATTATGCTTGATGTAAGTCGTTTTAAAACGGTGAATGATGCGCTAGGGCATGCTGCAGGCGATCATATACTTAAAGAAATAGCTAAGCGATTAGCAAAACGCATACGCCTTTCAGATACGTTGGCGCGTTTCAGCGGCAATCAATTTGTGATTTTGATGAGCGAACAAAATGTGCCACAAAATATCGATAAAATTTGCCAAAATATCGCAGCTTATTTTGACGAACCTTTTTATTTCGGCACACAAAACATTAAGTTATCCGTCAATATTGGTGCGGCAATATTTCCAGAACATAGCAAAGAACATAATGATATCCTCGCGTATGCGGAAATGGCGATGTACCATGCCAAAAAGCAGCAATATGATTATATTCAATTGTTTAATAATCAAATAAAACAAGCGCTTTCTACTCGAAATAAATTAGAGGAAGGATTGAAAACAGCGATAAAGCGCGACCAACTTACCGTTTATTTTCAGCCTCAAGTGAATAGTGCTACCAATGAGGTATTCGCGATTGAGTGTTTGTTACGTTGGCAACACCCTGAATTGGGGAGTATTTCACCTGATACATTTATACCCATTGCTGAAGAGAGTGGGCTTATATGTGAGATTGGTGATTGGGTAATGGAGCAAGCATTAACACATGTCAGACAGTGGCTGTTAAGCAATATTTTTGATGGTAAAGTTGCAGTTAATGTATCGATAGCGCAGTTTTTAAACCCTAATTATCTTGTAGGTTTAAGAAACTTGCTTAGCAAAACACTCGTTGCAGCAAGTAAAGTAGAAATTGAGGTCACTGAGTCATTATTTAGCAATCAAGATGCAGATCATTTAGCGATATTGAAAGAACTCAATTTAATGGGATTTCCAATTGCCATTGATGATTTTGGCACGGGTTATTCATCACTCCATCGCATAAAAATGATGCCCGTTAATACCATTAAAATTGATAAATGCTTTATTGATAATATTGAAACTGATGTAAGTGACCAAACTATAGTACAAGCGGTAGTTAACATCGCAAAAAGCATTGGGTTAAATGTACTTGCAGAGGGTGTAGAGACACAAGGGCAGGTTAATAAATTAGCTGAGTTTGGCTGTTATTATTGCCAAGGCTACTTTTATGCAAAGCCACAACCTATAGACACCTTTCCAAACTGGCTGGCTGAATTTAAAAATAAATCCGTTTAGAAACGATACCCAATACGCCAGCTTATACTTGAAACATAATCATGTGGTAAAAATGCCACGCTGCTATCAAGCTCAACCATCCACTCGGGCGTGATATCGTAAGTGACAAATACACTTAGCTCGGCGTAGTCATCATCAGTATTGTGAGGATACGACTTTCTGCCTGCAAAACTGACAAACTTATCGGTTTGTTTAGTACCATCGCCTTGAAACAGTTCATTCCAGCGTATAACGCCGCCTGCAAGTAAATAGGTATCGGGTCTAATTTCAATGATCTTTGACGCCGAGAGTAAGCCGCTTAACACTACAGTTTCATCTTCTAGCGCATCCAGTAACGTTAGCGCCATTTCATTTTGCTCAATCATAATGTCGCGATAACGCCATTCGTTGTATTGCACAAGTAACGACGGCTCGATAACCCACTCGTCAAAAAATATACCGTACCCTACAGACAGGCCGTAACTAGGAGCATACGTTTTGTGTTGTGATGAGGGGAGTTCTAAAAATGATTCTCGGTAATCGCTTTGCCAGTAAGTGTAATTTCCTGATATCGCAAAGTTTTCAATGAAGTAGGTTAGCGTTGCAGCGTAAGATTGTGAGTCAATCTTTAGTGAATTCGCTTTTCGTGAAAAGTGGGTATCTTCCCAGTTGATATAATCTAAACTGACTCGCACGCTCTCACTAAAGTCGTGTGCTAATGAAAAACTCGTGCCACTGGGTGTTACACTGGTCAATGTGCCAGATTGATCTAGCGGTAAATCAGAATGGCTTTGGCCTACTTTAATTTCAACAGCATTCGCACCAGTTGTTATGCCAAGCATTAAAACTGGTAAAAAACAGTGATATGTAAAGCGGTTTAAATTGCACATAGCCAACTCATAACGATACAGCGGTGACGATAATAGCAGCAATTAGCCGCGGCAAATAAGTGAAATTGCTAATAAAGTGTGAAATTTTGTAATCCAATTTAACAGTTGAGTGCTTTTTAAACGCTTATGTGGTTTTTATTTAATCTACAGCTGCGCAGCCCTTAGAAAATTTGTTTAGCGTAGCGTGTGATTCAAAGTTGACGATCGAGATTAATTGCACTTTGAAAAATGAATTGTTTTTGCAATTACATAACGAATGTAAAGCTTATTCATTTGCTTGGTAAATTTTTATTCACTATTGCTAATTGCGTATTGCACTTTTTTTCTACTTAGTATTTAATGGCCGCCACTTTTTTGCCTTGGGCAAAAATACCGAAGTTAGTATTGGTTAGAGAAATAAAAATAACGGTGCGTTATGGATTTTTATATCCTAAAAAAAGGGGATGAGCTAAAAGCCATTCCTGCTGACAAAGCAATTTGCAAAAGCTATGAAAAATCGGGTTATAGCTATATTGATAAAGTAGCGGCATGTACTGAGCAAGCAGCTATTAACAAGCTAAAGGGAAAAACCTTTGAAACGCTTAAAGGGCCATTGCTCCGTTTAAGTGTTGTTATTTTTGCATTGATTCTACTGTGGTGGGTGAGTTAACCACCACAGCTTCCTTATTTACCCTAGCTGGGTGAAATCTTTCTTTTCTTTTTATTTATTGCCACACGATAACGGTTATGCAGTATGCCAACGCGTTCGACATACGCTTTCGTTTCTGCAAATGGTGGTATGCCTCGGTATTTTTTAACGGCATTAGGCCCTGCATTATACGCAGCCGTGGCTAACCTAATATTGCCATTAAACTTTTCCAATAAATAAGATAAATACTTAACGCCGCCTAAGATATTTTGGCTCGGTTGAGTTGGGCGCTTTATACCCATGTATTTAGCCGTTGCCGGCATCAGTTGCATTAATCCTATTGCGCCTTTTTTTGAACGTGCATTGGCTTTAAATGCTGATTCAGCGTGGATCATCGCGCGAACGAGAGCAGGGTCAACATTATGTTGTTTACTTGCTGTCGCTATTTCTAAATGATATTTGTCTGGATAGATTGGAATTTTGTGCCAATTTAAAGACGAGCGCAGTTGGCAGGCATAACAGCCCGTACGATAAATACTGTAGCTGTGTTTTATTGGTTTTCGGTCGGTAAAAGCAATAGAACCATCACTTTTAACGTACTGATAAATAGGTTTAGCAGCCGCTGAAAACGCGAAAAACAGCATTATTAGAAGTAGTCTAAAAATCATTTTCGGTAAGGTATAACGTATTATTGTAATTATGGTCTGAAAGAGCAGATTTTCAACTCTTTCAATGGTGGTTACTTTACCTGTTTTTAGATGTGCTTTGTAGCCTAGATAGAGGAATTCGATAAATTCTGTTATTGATAAATGAAATGCTAACAAAGCTGAATTTATAATTGAGCGTTATGCTATATCGATAAATTAAAACGCAATTAGCATGTTATGTAGTGTGTAATGATGATGAGCTGGTTAAGTGCAGTGTTATAAAGAGTGCAAAAAAGTAAAAAGGCGCTTAACGCGCCTTTAGTAGATGACAGTGTATCCTATTTAAAGGAAGTGAATTTGCTTACACCATATCATCGAAAGGGTTGTTTGCAGTTAGTTTTACAGAGTGTGTAAAACCAGGCAAAGAAAGAGTTTCTTGCGTTAATTCGATATCGTTTTCATCAATTAAGCCATCACCAAAGCGGTAAATTAATTGGTAATCACCTAAATTTGCAGCCGCGCTGTAATCAGCTTGGTCTTGTTTAGTTTGTGTGAGTTTATCGCGATACGATGCCATTGCACTTTCGCCATGACGTTTAGTGAGCATCTCTAGCGTAATATTTGCTGAGAACATTGGCGCTGTAGCGTTGTTACCGCCAAAGCCTTTTGAGTTAATAAAGGCAATATCTTGTGCTTCACACTCATAGTGCTCAGTGCGAATATCAAGACGCTCGGCGTAAACGTCGTCAGCGACTTTATCGATTGTGGTGATACCCGGCATAATGTTATGGCTAAAAATACCAAGTGCCATGGCCATTTGGTCGCCACTTGCTGGGCCAATTGTATGACCAACAAAGGCTTTAGGCGCGGCCAGTTTCCAATTATCAATATTAAATGCTTTTGCAACGCGGTCATAAATGATTGACTCAGTTACACGGTTTTGTGGTGTACTTGAACCATGGGCAAGAATATAGCTACGCTTTTGTACTGCTTCTTCACCGAGAATGCTTGTTGCAAGAGCTACTGATTTTGCCATCGTAATATAATTACCTGGGCCTGGCGCAGTAATTGATTTTTTGATGCCATCAGCGTTTACAAATACATCAGGTACTGAGCCCATAACGTCAGCGCCAAGCTCTAATGCTAATGCGTCATCCATTAATACGGCAAATTGTGCGCCTTCACCTATGGTAAAGCCGCAGTTTTCACCAAATGGACGGCTGGTGCGACGTAAATCTGGGGTATCGCTATTATCAAGCTTTTTCAAGCCTTCAATATTTGCCAGTGCGCTCATATTGCCAAAGCCTTCAACAATTTCAGGCGTAATTGCACAATCAACACTGCCAACAATTGCAACACGGGTGCGGCCCGCTTTGATATCGTGCACTGCTGCACGTAAGTTGTACAAGAAGGTAGCGCATGCGCCTGATGTAGTGAAGGTTGTGCCCACATTGCCGGTTACATAAGCGTTAATAAAGTCCGTCGACATGGTATTTAAACCAAGTGCTAAGTTTTTGGTGCTAACGCGGTCGCCTCTTAAGCGGTTTTTCATCATACCGCCGAATGCTTCATCTTGCATTTGGCCTGCAACTGATGCGGAATAAGTACCGATTTGATCAGGGTCCACAACAGCAAGTACATCTTGCCACGCTAAACCAGTTGATTTGATTGCATCAGTTGCGGCAAAAATAGTGGCTTGTAAGCCACGAGGCTGATAGCGACTGTTATAAAGCGTGCTTGGATCAAAGCCCGTTGGAAATTGGCCAGCTGCTTTAATTGGATTATCGCGGTAGGTATCGTGCTTAAGTGATAATTCACTGTTAATCGTTACTTTAACTTTACCGCCTTCCAAGTTTTCTATTTGCCAATCGCGCGGCTGGGGTGACGGTAAGTGACGCGCACTTGTTTCAAATACAATGCTGTCGCCTTCACTTGGCATTACCGTCATTTTTTGATGCCCATGAGTGGCATCAACATCAAAATGATTGTTTTCAATTTTACGAATTAAGGTACCAGCAATAATTTGCTCACCAAATTTAGCTTCGATTTCGCTTGCGCAAATAGCTTGGTTTTCATGGTCAACAAGTTCACCGTTTTCTTGGCGTACTAGATTCATTAACGTTGCAAGGCCAAGAAATGTTTCTTGTCGCGCTTCTTGTGTTAATTTATCTATTACAATGCGACGGAACCCTTGGTGAGCAGATGTGCGTCCTGCGGCATTAATACCACCCATTCCAACAACAATAGGTAATGCAGTCATAAAAACCCTAGATATATACAGTTTGCGTTATTTAGACACAGTTTATTTTGATTTTAAGTTTTAGTTTGTGTTTAATTGGACATAGTTTTGGTGTATTTGGCCATTTCAAACTGGTTTGAGCAGTTATTATGACAACAAAAGTACGACTCTTATTGTATCCACAAATATTGGCGACCAGCGTTACGCTGCCAGTAGAAATGCTTAAAGCGGGCGAAGCATCATTTCATGACCGCAAAAATCGTAAGCTTGATATTAAGTTTGTAGCCGATAAACAAGAGCTGATCCAATGCCGCGCGGGGTGTGCTTTTTTACCCGAATTAACTGTTGGCTGTGATGACAATGCCGATTTTATTATTGTGCCGGGGATCTGGCGAAATCCTCGCCCTGTTATTAAGCAAAACCAAGCGGCGATTGGCTATTTGAAAGCTCAGTGGCAACAGGGTGCAACAATTGTCGGTGTTGGTACTGGTAACTGTTTACTTGCGGAAGCAGGCTTGCTTGACCATCACGCAGCAACAACGCATTGGCATTACGCTAAACAATTTCGCAAAGACTATCCTAAGGTCGATCTAAAACCGGAATTTTTTATTACGCAATCGGAGCGTATTTTTTGTGCGGCCAGTTTAAACTCGCTGGCTGATATTATGGTTTACTTGATTGCGCAATTATTTGGGCGAGATGCCGCGCAAAATGTGGAACGTAACTTTTCTCATGAAATTAGAAAACCATACGAAGAGCAGCGTTATTTAGAGGGGGCAGTTGATAGACATGCCGATGAACTCATTGCGCAAATTCAATTTTGGCTTAAAAACAACGCGTCGAGCGAATTATCAATGCAGCATGTTGCTGAGCAATTTGGTATTAGCCAGCGCACCTTATCACGGCGTTTTAAAGCGGCAACGGGCACCACAGCCAACCATTATTTACAAAAAATGCGCCTTGAAATGGCCCAAGAGTTATTGGCTTCGACCAACCTAACCGTGCAAGATGTAGCGGTAGCTGTAGGTTATGTTGATCAAGGTTATCTCACCAAAGTATTTAAGCGCGAGTTAAAACAAACACCGTCAGATTATCGTTTACTGGTGAGGAAAAAATTGTTTAAAACGGATTCGTGATTTTTTAATTATCTAGATGTTTGGAATAACTGTTAAGCACTTATCTAAAATTCATTTCTGCAATTGGGTTTACAGTTTCTCGCAACTTACTGTGCGCAAAAACGGCGCAACCAATTGGTCATCTACAAAAGTTATACCGTGAAAGCTCAATGTATTAACAGTTATTTTGGTAGTGACTGAACACAGATTCAATATGCTTGTTTGTGATGTTTATTGAGAGATTATATGTCTTCGATAAAGCGTAGGTAAGATAGCACTTCTCGCCCGTCGGCAGGTGTTGAGAGCGCTCTTGTTATAGCTGAATAATCTAACTTATTTGATTTTTGTTAATTTAATGTAAATAAATGTAAGTCATTATCTTTCAATTAGTTAAGAGTTTATAAACAAGTCTAAAAAGACAGCGTTGTCATAATAAGTTTATTTAAAATTAATAACTTACACTTTTGCGTCATTGTCTGCTGTAACTGCTATCGGCGTACTTTCTTTTTTTTTTGTTATCTGTTTTAAATGTTCGTCCCGATTAAAGGGGAAATACTAAATTTCAGGGGACAAAATGAAAATAAAAATAAAACCTTCCTTGTTGGCTGCAAGTGTAATACTTGCCTGTACGCCAGCAATTGCAAAAATTACTGATTCAACCTTTCCATTACAAAGTGGCGATCCATTAGTTGCTGAGCAATGGCACCTACAGAACATTGGACAAACCGGCTTCTCACAGTCTGCGGGCACATCTGGCAATGACCTTGATATCGATTTCACGCATTTAATGGGTATTAAAGGTCGTGGTATTACAGTTTCTGTGATCGATTCAGGTGTAGAGATTGATCACCCAGATTTAAGAGCTAACGTTGTGGCGGGTTCTCTTAATTTAGGTGACGGTTCAGGTTATCCGCAAGATAATAATGGTCATGGTACATCTGTCGCAGGCTTAATTGCTGCTACCGAGGCAAATGGACTAGGTGGGCGTGGTGTTGCACCTCACGCTAATATTGTTGGCTTTAACTATTTACCTAATCAAACTGTTGGTAACTGGCTTGTGTCTCACGGTTTGTCAGAAGATTTTCGTCAATTAGATCGTTTTACCGATCCGCGAGTGTTTAACCAAAGTTATGGCAGCACGCCAGCGACACCGGTTGTGCATAATTACGTACTTAACCCGTGGCAAGAGCTGCAAGACGACGTATATCGCTACATTACTGAAGAAAGTCATTGGGGACGTGGTTCTGTTTATGTTAAATCGGCGGGTAATTCGTTCGGAACATATAACGCTTATTACCAAGGTGTGCCTATTTTAGTGCTGCCTTACGAAAACAATCAGTTCTTTAATAACCAAGGTTTACCTTTCCATAATGCGAATATTGCTCCGGATAACAATAACCATTGGAACCTAGTCGTGTCAGCATTAGATGCGCGTGGCAAGCTAACGTCTTATTCATCTGTGGGCTCCAACGTATTTGTTGCAGCGCCGGGCGGTGAATTTGGCGAAGCTGCACCTGCAATGGTAACAATTGACTTACAAGGGTGTGAAGCCGGTAGTAATGTAGCGGGCGAGCATGGCAATGCATTGCATGGTGGCTCTGAGCTAGATCCGAACTGTGATTATACAGGCACAATGAACGGCACGTCATCGGCGGCACCTAATACATCTGGTGCAATAGCGAATATTATGTCTGCGAATCATGCACTTGACGCTCGTTCGATTCGCCATATTTTAGCGCAAACAGCACGCAAAACAGATGAAAACCACCCAGGTGTTGATTTAACATTTGAAAATGCCGATGGTGAGCTAGTTACTTATAATGCAATTCCATCTTGGCAACGAAATGCAGCTGGCTATAACTTCCATCAGTTTTACGGTTTTGGTGCGGTTGATGTGGATGATGCAGTATATAAGGCCTTGTTCACACCTGTAACACCACTGCCTGAGCAAGTGATTACGCCGTGGCAAACGCAAATCGCAGATGCTGAAATTCCTGATGCAAGTTTAACTGGCGCAACCAGTACATTAGCGTTCGAGCAAGATGTGACTGTTGAAGCAGTTCAAGTGAAATTGAATATTGATCATACTCGCTTACGCGACCTTGCTATCGAATTAATTTCACCTTCGGGTACTCGTTCAGTATTAATGAGTGCACGCACTGGCTGGTTAGGTACTACTGAAGGTGGATATACCGATACATTAATGCTTAGCAATCATTTTTATGGTGAAACAGCACAAGGTGAATGGCAGTTAAAAGTAATCGATACAGACAAAGGTAATAGCTTTACTGTTGGTTTCAATGCAAGCATTGGCTTAGTTGGCTTTAACCAAAATAACAATGCAGAAAACGGCGTGTTGAAAGACTGGTCGCTACGTGTAATTGGTCATTAAGGAGTAAAACATGAAAAAATTATTTATCATTGCGGCGTTAACTCTAAGCACGCAAGCCGCACTAGCGAATAGCGCCGAGCAATTTAAAGGCTTAACAATTACTCCGGTAGAACAACTCACCTTAGCGCAATCTGAAGTGATTGTGAACGATAAAACGTTTAAAACTAATGGTACAAAAACGGTTGTGCCTGGATTAGATGTATTTGATGTTAGCGGGCTAAATGCCTATACCGTTACGGGCGAGATTATCGTAAAGCTTTCAGGTGATGTGGATTTTGAGCAATTTAATAAAGATAATGACCTGATTATTAAACAGGCATTTAAATCTTATTATATTCTTAAATCGCAAAGCCAGCGTGATTTGTTGCCATTAGTTGATGCACTGAAAAAGTTAGAAGGTGTAAGCTCGGTAACATTAGAGCTGGTTGATAAAGGCGTTATTGAAAAATAGCGTTATTAAATCATGCGATAGTATAGTTAACGTCTGCTATTTGGGCTAAATAGCAGACGTTTTTTTAAATGAAGTTTGCTTTAACTTTTGCTGCACTGAAAATGGATCTTGGCTGGCAAGTTCACGCTCAAACAATAGATGGCTAATTGGCTTAGAGACAAAATAACCTTGGGCATAGTCGCATCCAGCTGCCTCTAATATAAATAACTGTTCTTGTGTTTCAACACCTTCTGCGATTACTTTTAAACCTAATTTATGCGCCATTACGATAATTGCCTCACACAGCGCTTGGTTTTGTGCCGAACTTTCAAGATTCATGACAAAGGCGCGATCGATTTTTAAAAAGTCGAGTTCAAATTTGGTAAGGTAAGATAGCGCGGCGTACCCAGTGCCAAAGTCATCAAGAGATATTGCTACGCCTGCTGAGCGAAACTTCTTAAGTGTTTCTTTTATTTCTTCATTGTCATCAAGTAATAAACCTTCGGTAATTTCGATACAAATACCGTGCTTAAGACTCAGTTGCAGTAAAGTATTGAGCCAAATAACATCGTGCTTACTTACGCTTGACTGAAATTGTGCAGGGGAGCGGTTAACACTAATTTGAAAGTGTTGATCATAGCTTGATTGCCATTTTTTTACTTGCTCGGCAGCCTGCTGAAACACCCAATTACCAATATCAATAATCATTCCTGATGTTTCAGCGAGTGGAATAAAGTCAGCGGGGCTCACCATACCAAGTTCGGGATGATGCCAGCGCAGTAGCGCTTCTGCTTTATGAATTTTTAAATCAGAGATTGATAAAATTGGCTGATAAAGAACTTCAAATTGCTGGTTAATCACAGCAAGACGTAATTCCTGTGTGAGTAGGTGCGCTTTTTCAGTTTTTTCTTGCAGGGTTTTGTTAAAATGGCGGTATTGTTTGCGCCCTTCTTCTTTCGATAAATACATTGCTTGATCGGCAAAACGCAGTAACTCTTCCATTTTTTCGCTGTGATCAGGAAACAAAGTAATACCAATACTGGCCGAAATAAATATTGATTCATTATTTATGTAGAACGGCATCTCAATCGCTTGAATCAACTTTGAAGCAATGTTTTCAACATCTGCTAGGTTGTGAATATTACACAGCAGCGCAGTAAACTCATCGCCACCAATGCGCGCTACCGTATCGGTTTCGCGTAAAATTATTTTTAGGCGCTCAGATACCTCAACTAACAGTAGGTCGCCCGCATTGTGACCCATGGTATCGTTAACTTCTTTAAAATGGTCTAAATCAATAAATAACAGCGCAAATTTATCGCCTGAGCGCTTACTTTTGGCGATTTCTTGGTTAAGCCTGTCGGTAAACATATTACGGTTAGGTAACTGGGTGAGTGCGTCAAAGTTAGCTTGGTGCCAAATAACTTGCTGAGATTGCTTTTTCTCAGTGATATCAGACATTGAACCAACCATGCGATATGGATTGCCTTTTTCATCGCGCATAGCTTCACCAACAATATGGAACCATAACTCTTGTTGTTTGGCGCTATACATACGCACTTCAATATCAAATGCTTCAAATGGGTCGGCTAAGTGTACCTCAAGGCTTGCTTTAAACTGTTTAATGTCATCAGGGTGGATTTGTTCAGTAAAGGAAGCAAAATCACAACCAAACGCTAGATTATCAAAGCCAAGCAGCTCAGTAAATTTAGTAGAGTAAAATACTTCGTTATTTGAAATATCCCAGTCCCAGACCCCAGCGCTGGCACCTTTTGCAGCTAGTTCGTAACGTTGTTGGCTTAAATAAAGCTTACGTTCTGTTTCATTGATGGTGGTTACGTCTTCAACTACACCGATATAGGCAGTGATTACTTTGTTTTCTATGAGCGGTTCAGCGTGAATCGATAACAGCTTATTTTTTGTTTTTGCAGCTGATCGGAATGTAAATTGAAAATTAGCACCTTTGGCGGTGCAGGCATACCAGTGTTTAATGGCTTTTTGCCGATCATCTGGGTGCATTGCGTTAATGTAGCTGCTGCCGACGATATCAGTACTGGTTAAGTTTAGTACGCGATACAGCGAATTATTTGCAAACATGCATTCGCCAGTTGGCTTGGCGACAAACAAACCAATCGGGACGTGCTGCAGCACCGCTTGTGTGTTAAATGCAAAACCTTTGCTTAACTTCCTGACCAAAATAGCTATTCCATTATCTTAATACGCTTAGCTTGTAGTAAGTGTAGTCAAAAAAAGTCCGTATGTTTGAAATCCTTGTCTTTTTTTAACAATAAATTGGTGAGTTTTTGGTTTAGAGAAAAAGTGCGTTGAGAGGGGCGTTTTTTCCGAACTATTCACTCCGCCTCTTAAGCTAATAGTTCGCGTTAACAGCTACTTTTTTAAATGCAAAATTAATTCTGGTACCTGTATAAACAACGACTAGCAGTAGATGTGCTGTTTATAAATGATATTCGCTACATTTGCGGTAGTTGAAATCGTTCTAGCTGAATACAGTTGTGTTGAACTAGCTGCTCACACATTTGTGCTAAAAAATCGATTTTACGATTAGAAAGTTGGCGATAGTCTAAAAATGGTGAAACCAGCAATTTGTTTTCGATATTGTACGCAAATTCGTCGTTGAGCCAGGTTAAATTGCCACCAAGTAGATTTTGTGAAGCAAGCTTTTTTGCGTAACCTCGTCCAGCAATTATATGTAGCGTATTTGCGCGTGTGTATTTTGGCGGGCTGAACAACAATGCGGTAGCAGAGCCTTGCTGTAGTAATTGGGTGTCTCGATATTGCTGCCAGGTTGGCGCTGCGGTTTTACCCGAAAAAACACTGGAGCTTAGGTTGTAAATGAATTTAGCGTAAACATTAAACTGTTTTCGCCAGCCATTACCGCATGCCATTGAGATTTCATTAATCGCGCCCGTGGGTAACTCAACTAATGACCTTGGAGTCGCGTATGAGGAAAATTGTGGCGCGTTTTCAACATAAAAAGCAAGCTGATATTGATTGCAGCCAAAACCGATTTCTGACATGTTTAATACTGTGTTTTTTAAACGAATTTATACCACAAAGCGGATAAGGCTTAAATGGTTGAATCAAACGAAAAGGATCTAAAATGGAGCGTTTGTTTAGCTATGGCACTTTGCAACAAGAAAACGTGCAGCGGGCTAATTTTGGACGGGTGTTAGAAGGTGAGCGTGCTGTACTTCAAGGATATGTTTTGTCTGAAGTAAAGATCGAGGATAAGGATGTTATCGCCAAAAGTGGTAAGCAATATCATCCAATTTTAGTGCGCACAGGTAACCAAACGGATGAAGTTACAGGCCATTGCTATTGGCTTTCAACTGAAGAGTTAAAGCACGCGGATAGTTACGAAGTAGCGGAATACACGCGCATAAAAGCTGAAACAAAGGATGGTCAAGTATGTTGGATATACGCTGCTAGTAAAGAGCAAAAAATGCATAGTAACTAGCAGCGTTAAAGTTTAGTATTTCGCATCATTCGCGCCATGTGGCTGCTCAACGCTCCATTGACCTAGGTTTAAATGGGTAATTTGATATAAAAATAGATAAGTATCTTTAATTGACTTCATAGTGGCTTCTCCTTTACATGTTTTATTAGTAATGGAAAATCCGTGCCAGCATCAGTTTGTTATTTAAATCAAACAATTAGCAATATCGCAATATTTATTCGAGTTATAATGGTGCAAATTTGCACCATTATAAAACTAAGGTGCAAAGGTGATCTGCCCTAATACTGCTGCTTTGTTAGCACCCGTTACAGAGGGCGCATTAGCTGGCAGACGATTTAACGTGCGATAAGCCAGCCAAGCAAACGCCATTGCTTCCATAAAATCGGCACTGACACCAATATTATCGCTAGTAGTAACATGCCAATCTGGTAAATGATGTTGCAGGCGTGCAACCAAGTAAGCGTTTTTAGCACCACCGCCACACAATACCAACGCACCTTCTTTTGACTGAATAGGGCTTGAAATGGTTAGCGCTGTAAGCTCAGTTAGTGTTGCTAACATATCGTGGTTATTGAGTGTATTTTCAGCACACTTCTGCCTAAGCCAAGTCAGATTGAAATACTCTCGCCCAGTACTTTTTGGCGTGGGCTGGGTAAAGTAGTCATCATTTAATAGTTGTTTAAGTAACTCTTGATTGATTTTACCTTGCTTTGCGAGCTCGCCATTGCGATCGTATGGTTGGTCAAATGCTTGCTGTGTAAAACCGTCAATAAGTGTATTGCCTGGGCCTGAGTCAAAACCAAGTAAGGTGCTGTGGTGACAAATTGTTAGGTTAGCAATGCCGCCAATATTGGCAAAAACCAGAGAGTCTTTATGCTTATTAGTGCTTATTTGAGCTAACAAACTTTGATGAAAAAGTGGCACAAGCGGGGCGCCTTGTCCACCAAGGGCAACATCCATTTCGCGAAAGTTATGTACACAAGTAATGCCGGTTTTAGCGGCGAGCACAGATGCATTTAATAACTGGGTTGAATGCGGAGTTTCACTGTTAGGGTTGTGGAAGACAGTTTGCCCATGTGCGCCAATGGCATTTATTTCGTTGGCATCAATTTGCTGCGTTTGCAGTAAATGATTAACGGCAACTGCGTATTCACAGGCTAGTTGATAGGACGCATTACCTATATCTGCAATATTGCATGTCTTATTGGTAATAATTGAAGACAACAGCTGATGAAGTGAGTCTGTAAAGGGGGTTTCCAAGCTTGCTACTAGCTTAGTTTGCCCATTTACTATGTTAACTAATGCAATGTCGATACCATCCAAGCTAGTGCCAGACATAATGCCAATGTAGTAATGCGATTTATTTTCCATGGAAATTCATTTGCCAAATAAAAGTGATTGTAAAGGTTAAAAGAAGAATAAAAAATGCTTAGTTATATATTTTGTAATTATAAAAGACTTGGAAAAGTAGTTATATTGCCGTGATAGGACGATATTCAAACACGGTTTGCTTCATCAATAAACTCTCGAAGGACTAGAGGTTGCCATTAAAGTGGGAGCATAAAGCTATGCTTCACTTTCTTTCCTGTACATGTCAAAAACAGTAATACGTGATTTTATAAGCTAGTTATACTGAATATCTTTTTTGTTATTTATTCGCTTGTTCATTGATTATTAAATTGTTGCCTAACGCGCAACGGTTTCGTTCAATTTTTAACTTTATCTTAAATCAATGTAAATGGGCTGTTGTTGTTTTGAGATTCTGTTGTTAATGTTATTCAAACTCAACAGTTATTTTGTCCAGAGAAAAAGTTCACCTAAGAGGGAAGTAAAAAATGACAACAATTGGTAACAGAAGAACGTTAATTGCGTTATCGGTTGCGGCAGCAATTACATCAACAGCAGCAAGTGCCGCAACATTTAAGCAGTATAACTACAGTGGCGCAAAACCAGTTCAAGCGCAAGCAAGTATCAAAAATGACGAAAAAGAAGTAAAGCAAGCGAGTGCTTGGTTAGTTAAACTTAACACCCCATCAATAGCGCAAAGCAAAAGTCTTAATTCAAATATTGCAAGTCAAACAGCGTCGATTATGACTTCTCAGGCTTTAGTTGAGTCAGCAATTCAAACGATGGATTTAAATATTAGCATTGTTGCAAAAACTTCTAAGCTTGTTAATGGTTTACTTGTTAAAGGTGACAAGCGTGAAATTGAACAGCTGGTAGCTCATAATGAAGTATCGGGTATTTTCCCAATTTATGACTCTGAGTTACATATCGCTGACAGTGCTGAATATATTAAAGCTGCCGAATTAGTAGCATCGGATGTTGTTAACGGCAGTGGTATTAAAGTAGCCGTGTTAGATACAGGTATTGATTACACTCACGCTGCATTTGGCGGTGAAGGTACTGAAGCCGCATATGTTGCAGCAGCTGAAGACCCGACAGACGCAGTAGCGTGGCCGCAAGGTCAGGTTATGGGCGGCTATGATTTTGTTAATATGGATCCAGACCCAATTGATGCCGGTACAAGCCATGGTACGCATGTGTCACATTCAGTATCGGGAATAGCGCCAAATGTAGAGCTTTATGTTTACTCTGTGTGTGCTGGTGGATGCCCAGGTGTTGCTCAGTTCATGGCATTAGAAGCTGCGATGGACCCGAATGGTGATGGTGATATTTCAGACCGTGTTGATGTAATTAATATGTCGCTGGGTGGTGACTTTGGTGATATCGCATCGGATGGTGTTGGTCTTGCTATTAATCAAGCAGTGAAGCTAGGTACTAATGTTGTTATTTCAGCTGGTAATGATGGCGCTTATCCATTTATTGTTGGTGGACCAAGTACTTCTGAAAATGCGTTATCAGTTGGCGCAATGACTCACCCAACAGATGAAACATTAATTCCAAGCCTTACTATTAATGGTGAAGAAACGATTATTCAGCTTGCGTCATTTGGTCCATCTGAACCTTACATGCTGTCAAATACAGATCTTGAAGTTGTCTACCCAGATGTAAACCAAACAGCCTGCGAAGCTTTTGCTGACGGTACCGATTTTGCTGGGAAAGCGGTCGTGATTGATCGTGGCGGCTGTTCGTTTGTTGAAAAAGTCTTAATGGCGCAAGCTAAGGGCGCTGAGCTTGTATTTATTGCAAATAGTAACGATGACGGCACACCAGCACCTATGGGCGGTAGCAGCACAGAGGTTACCATTCCTTCTGTTGGTATTACATATCAAGCGGGTATGGCGTTAAAAGAGTCAGGTGTATTCTCGGTTAATGTAGATGCGATTACGACAGCTGGTGCGGTTGCTTCATTTTCATCACGTGGTCCATCAATGGACGGTTTATTAAAACCTGAAATTACGGCGCCTGGTGTGAACATTATGACTGCACACCCGGGCACAGGCACAGGCCTTTCTGGTGCGACGGGTACATCATTCTCAGGTCCAATGACTGCTGGTGCAATGAGCTTATTAAAGCAAGCGCATCCAAATCGCAATGCGATTGAACTTAAAGCTACTATTATGAATACGGCGAACCTTGATGTCACTATGGAGCCGCGTTCATTAAACCCAGAAACTGAATTGGCGCCGATTAGTTATATTGGTGCGGGTCTTGTAGACGTTGAAAAAGCGGCAAACCTGCCTGTTGCAGCATGGGCAAAAGATACAAAACAAGCAGCACTATCACTTGGTTTGATTAACCCTTCTCAGGCAACTGACTACGTTAAAACGGTACAAGTGAAAAACTTTACAAGTGAAAGCAAAACTTACGACCTCAGCTTAGAGCAACGTTTCAGCAACGATATTGAACGCGGCGCGCTGATGGTAATGCATCCAGATTCAATTACAGTGCCGGGCGGTCAAACTGTATCGTTTGATGTTACGTTTAAAGTTGATCCTGCAAAGCTGCCAGAGTGGACATTAAATCAAAATAATATTGGTACACAAGACGCTACAACAGATCTAACTAATCTTGAATTAGATGGCGCGCTTATTTTTTCTGAGGGCGGTGAAAAAGCACTTCACCTTGTTTACCACACATTACCAAAGGCGGCGGCAGAACTGTCATTTGAACCTGTTCAAATGGAAGGTGGCACGGCGCATAAAGTGACTAACGTAGGTGCTGTTGACTTTGAACCATTCTTTGCACCTACAACTGTCTCAGACGCTGTTGAAGGCAAACGTTTAGATTTGGTGAGTGGTTCGGTTGAAATGATTGAAGTGCCGACTGAATTCTGTGAATCAGGCTACTCTGTTTTCTCAACAATTGTAATGAATGAAGGTGTGAGCCATAGCTATATTGGTGGCTTTATGGTTGACTTCGATTTAGACCAAGACGGTACATATGATGTAACTGCGCAAAATGGTAAGCTTGAGTGGTTCTATGATGTAGAGCCTACACAAATATCATTTACTCATGCCTACGGTGATACAAGAGGAACGCTAGGCAATATGTATCACACAACGGGTAACAACTTTATGACTATTCAGTCGTGTCTAGGTGCATTTGGCCTAACGACTGAGGACATGGGGCTAACAGCTGACGTACGATTCCGCCTTGAAGAAGGAACTTGGACACCAATTGCTTATGAATCACTTGATGATGCAATGGGAACGTTCACATTTGAGAAATCAACAGGTGTTGCAGCATTAATGACTGCGGAAGAAAATATTGTTGAGTCGTTGGCTCCGGGTGAATCTGCTTACCTTGCGCACGCAGGTAAAAACTTTACGATTTTATCTGAATCAGGTTCGAAAGCGATTAACGCAACACCAAGCGCTGACCGCGCAGTTGCACCAATGCTTGCTGACGCTGAGTTCTCAATCGCTGAAAATTCGGAAAACGGTACAGTGGTTGGAATGCTCGAAGTGTCTTATGGTGCTGAGCTTGCAAACTTAGCGTCAGAGTTTATCGTCGTTAGCCAAACGTCAAATGCGGTTATGTTAGAGCAGTCAGGTGAAATTGTTGTTGCTGATAAGTCAGTACTTGATTATGAAGCTGGTCTAACTGAAATCGAAATGGAAGTTGTTGTTACCGATACGGCTGGCAATATTTCTGAGCCTGCGATGGTGAAAATTATGGTGACAGATGTGAATGAAAACCCACTTCCTGAACCAGTAACGCCACCTAAAACGAAAAAATCGTCAGGTTCATTTGGTTGGCTTGCACTGCTTGCTGCACCACTGGCATTTATTCGTCGTAGAAAAGTGAAGTAACTATTTCATTTTTATTAAAAAGCCCGCAATAATGCGGGCTTTTTTAGTGCTTTTGTCTGACGTACCAATTGATTAGATAAGTGTATACTATCGAGCCCCTAAGAGCTTAATTAGAGGTTCAGTACAGTGCTTGTTTTCTGTACTACACTTTGTATAACTAAATAATTAATAAAAAATAATTGGCGTCGTCTTATGCAGAAAAACCAAACCCTCACAGGCAGTGAGGTAAAACTAAAGTCGTCACAACGGATTGTTTCAACCACAGATCTTAAAGGTCGCATTACTTACGCAAACCAAGACTTTATCGATATCAGTGGCTATCAAAGCGAAGAGCTGATTGGTCACGGGCATAATATTGTCCGTCATCCGGCAATGCCGTCACTGGCTTTTAAGGATTTATGGGGCACTATAAAGCAAGGTAAGCCTTGGATGGGCATTGTTGATAACCGCTGTAAAAATGGTGATAACTATTGGGTTGATGCTTACATTACAGCTGTGATGGAAGGGCAAAAGATTGTCGGTTATCAATCGGTGCGCCTAAAGCCAGAAGAAGAATATCTAAAACGCGCGAAAGCGCTGTATAGTTCGGTTAATAATGGCGCAAGTTTTGGTCAAAAAGTTACGTCAGCATTGTCGTTTAACTTAATGGGTAAGTTAACGCTTGCGGGCGTATTTGCAACTGTTATTCCTGCCTTGATTGCTTCTTTCTTTGTTTCGTCAGTTGCACAGCTTTGGCCATTAGCGCTGGCATTTGTGCTGTTTGGTTTATTTGCATGGGGTGTTGCCAAACCTTATCAGGATGCTGCACGAAAAGCGCGTGAGATTTTTGATAATGATATTGCTAAACAAGTATACACCGGTCGCAGTGATGAGCTAGGTCAATTGCAGCTTACGATTAAAATGTTGCAAACCCAGCAAGAAACCATTGTGTGGCGTATTAACGACGCAACGTCTGGGCTTGATACTGTTGCGCACAGCACCATGGACACGGCTGAGAAAACGAATCAATTAATGCAGCAGCAAAACCGTGAAGTAGAACAGGTCGCAGCTGCCATTAATCAAATGTCGGCAACGGTAAAAGAAGTGGCGCAAAACGCCTCTCTTACCGCTGATGCAACGCAAGTAGCCGATAACGAAGTCGTTGAAGGCCAACAAGTAGTTGATAGAACAACCGCAGACATTAACGAACTTGTACGCGAAGTAGAGTCGGCTGTAGCGGTTATTAATAAACTTGCGTCAGATAGCCAGCAAATTGGCACTGTCGTTGATGTGATTCGTGGTATTGCCGAGCAAACCAACTTACTTGCGCTTAATGCCGCAATTGAAGCTGCAAGGGCAGGCGAACAAGGTCGTGGTTTTGCCGTTGTTGCCGATGAAGTACGTACACTCGCCGCACGCACTCAGTCATCGACAGAAGAAATTCAGCAAATGGTTGCGACGTTACAGCAATCTGCGGGTGAAGCTGTATCAGCGATGCAACAAGGGCAAACCAGAGCTGAGCAAAGTGCCGATCAGGCACAACTTGCAAAAGCGTCACTTAGTCGTATTTTAGATGCGGTAAATACCATAACCGATATGAGTGCGCAAATCGCAACCGCTGCAGAAGAACAGTCTGCGGTATCCGATGAAATTACAAAGAATGTGATTAACATTGATAATGCGAGTAAAGAAACACTTGACGCGTCAGAGCATGCATTTGAGTCGACAGAAAAACTGTTAAACGAAGCAGAACGATTGACCACGATGGCGAAGCAATTTAGTCAGCACCGTTAATCTATAGTTGGATCATTTATTAACTAACCCGAGTTCAGGTTAATTAGGGTTTAAGTTAACAAGGTTCGATGTAAAAAAATGCCGCGATATTCGCGGCATTTTTGTATCAATTGATTTTAACTCAAAGTCAGGTTACTTGACTGGGAAGCCACGGTCACGCATTAGTGCTTCAACTTCTGCGTCACGTCCTCTAAATAAACGATATGCTTCAGCTGGGTCCATTGCGTTACGAATTGAGAATAAGTGCTTAACAAGCTTGTCAGCTAATTCTTTATCGTAAAAACCACCTGGTGCTTCAGCAAATGCTTCAGATGCGTCTGACGTTAGTACTTCCGCCCATAAGTAGCCGTAATAACCCGCTGAATAACCTTCACCAGAGAAAATATGGCCAAAGTGTGTGCTGCGGTGGCGCATCACAAGCTCACTTGGCATACCAATGGCTTCTAATTGCTCTTTTTCAAACTTAGCTGGGTCAATTTTAGCTGGATCGGTTGTATGGTATAGCATATCCATAATTGCCGACGCTAAGTACTCAGTAGTTTTAAAGCCTTGGTTAAAGGTTGCTGATTTCTTAATTTTAGCAACTAACTCTTTTGGCATTGGCTCACCAGTTTTGTAGTGAACAAGGTAGTTATTGATCACTTCATCGGTTGTTAACCAGCGCTCAAGTAGTTGCGATTGGAATTCAGTATAGTCGCGTACACCTGAATGCGATTTAGGGTAAGCAACCGTTGCTGATAAGAAGTGAAGTGCATGACCAAACTCATGGAAGTAAGTCTCTGCATCTGACCATGAAATAAGCGTCGGTTCGCCTTCAGGGCCTTTAACAAAGTTAGAATTGTTTGATGACAGAACGGTTTTTTTACCATCGAATGTAGTGTGACTGCGGTAGGTGGTTGCCCACGCACCTGAGCGCTTACCTTTACGGCCAAATGGGTCTAAATACCATAATCCAATGTGCTCGCCAGTGGTTTTGTCTGTTACATCCCACACGCGCACGTCTTCATGGAACACAGGTACAGAACCGGCTGCCACTTCTTTAAAGTTGAAGTTAAATAAACGACCTGCCACATAGAACATTGCTTCGCGTAGTTTATCTAGTTGCAAGTATTGTTTTACTTCGTTTGAATCAAGATCGTATTTCGCTTTACGTACTTTTTCTGCGTAGTAGCGATAATCCCATGGCGCAATTTTAATGTTTGCACCTTCGCTATCAGCGATTGCTTGCATGTCAGCAACTTCTTCACCCACGCGCGCAATTGCTGCAGGCCATACTTTATCCATTAGAGCTTTTGCATCCGCCGGTGTTTTTGCCATACGGTCTTCTAAACGCCACTGTGCGTAGTTGTCGTAGCCCAATAACTGCATGCGCTCGTGACGTAGAGTTAAAATGTCTTTAATGGTTTGATTGTTATCAAACTCATCACCATTACCGCCGCGGTTGTAGTAGTTTTTCCATACTTGTTCACGTAGTGCACGTTCATCTGAGTAGGTTAAAAACGGATCCATTGATGAACGCGAATTAGTAATTGCGAACATTTCTGGTTTACCACGATCTTTCGCCGCAGCTTTTGCCGCTGAAATTAACGAATCAGGTAAGCCTGAAAGTTGCTCTTTAGTTAAAAACACCACGTAGTTTTCTTCATCAGCTAACACATTGTTGGCAAATTTAGTGTGAAGACCAGCAAGCTCTTGATTAATTTCGGCAAAGCGTGCCTTAGACGGTTTATCAAGCGTTGCTCCATTACGTGCAAAGCTATTGTAGGTAAGCCAAGTTACACGTTGCTCTTCTGGTGTCAGTGACTTTAACGCATCGCTTTCGTATACCGCTTTAATGCGCGCAAAAAGCTTTTCATTTTGCGTAATTTTTGAGTTGAAGGCAGATAGCTTAGGCGCCATTTCTTTTTGAATGGCACGAAATTCTGCGCTAGAAACGTTTGAGCGCCAAATACCGTAGTAAGTGTAAACGCGTTTTAAAAGGCTGCCTGATTTCTCAAGTTCAACAATGGTATTGTCAAACGTCGCTGGCTCAGGGTTGTTGGCAATGGCATCAACTTCTGCCAGCTTTTGTGCCATTGCGGCATCAAATGCAGGCTTAAGCTCGCTCAGTGTTACTTTATCAAATGCTGGTACACCGTTATATGGACCGCTAAATGCTGCCAAAATTGCGTTGTCGTTTTTGGTGTTTGTGGCAACTGTTTTTTCAGCTGTTGGTGCGTTTGAAGCTGTTGGTGCTGATTTTTCACCACAGCCTGACAAAGCAAATACTGTTGCCATCGCAACCAGCGAAAGGTTTAGTTTTTTCATTGTGTGTTCCTAGTGTTATTTGCGAGTCTTAATTGCAATCGTGTTTAGAAAATAAGGCACGCTAAGCGTGAATGCTCACTCTTTAAATAGTTAATCATTTTACGGGCTAAATAGCGTGCTTAATGCGTGTATTCCGCCTGATATCTGACCACATACTTAATAGAATTGATATAAAACAGGCAAGTAGGTAAAAAGCAAATGTCAGTACGGGTATTTCATACTAAAAATGTTCAATGCACCAAATTGCTATGTTTAATTCGCTAGCAGAGCGACTCGCTTAATTCGATTGTGTGCTTATGCTAAAAAGCTTTTTGCATAAGCACAATGTTTTTGCGTTAAATGAGCGTTTGCTT
Source organism: Pseudoalteromonas sp. MMG024 (assembly GCF_021654175.1). Taxonomy (NCBI): domain Bacteria; kingdom Pseudomonadati; phylum Pseudomonadota; class Gammaproteobacteria; order Alteromonadales; family Pseudoalteromonadaceae; genus Pseudoalteromonas; species Pseudoalteromonas sp. MMG024. The sequence goes on along the minus strand of NZ_JAKFZO010000009.1, from coordinate 49,296 downwards.
AAGGTTAAGCCCAGGTGATACCTCGCACAGCGCACCGTTGATCAAGGTAAGGTTCGGTGGCTGATGGCCTATGTCCATATCGTAAATAATTGGAATATCAAGTTCGGCTTGCGTGAGTGCCAAAGCAAAATCAATTTGCTTGTTAGCAGCAGAGGCCGCATGTCTGCCAACAAAAAGTGCATTAATGCGCTCGAAATGGCCTTTGTATTTTAGCATTAGCAATGCGCGCAGCCAGGCGGTAGGGCTGAGCTCAGCATTTTCGATGTATAAAATAACACCTTCTTTTTCATAGTGTTGGCAAAAACCCTGCAGATCACAATACGGGCTATCTAAGGTAAAAATAAGCGTATCTAAACAGCCGCCAATTAAACGCCCAGAAACACCCTCACTTGCCCAATTAAGTGTTTTCCAACACGTTTTTTGCGTTAAATTATAAGCAGCATTTGGGTTGTTAATTACATCAGCGTAGTCTGCTTCAAAATGACTTGATGCGGTTTGTGTAAAGCTATCGCCCTTTTTCAGCGTTATTGCGTTATAAAAAGCAGATGTCGTGCTATCGGATTGATTAGGAACCAATTGCATTAGGTTAGCTGTGTGCATACTTGCCCAATTTAACCGCGTTGACAGCGCAACTTGCAGAGTACTTACATCCGAAAAACCAATTAACCACTTAGGATTCGCACTTTGTAATTGCGCAAAATCGAGTAGTGGCAATAATTCCATTGCAAGTTCTCCACCCCAAGGCGGCATAATCGCATCGATACTATCGTCGAGCAGGTATTGCATGAGTTGCTGAGCGCGAATTTCTTTGTTTGCGCTCACATGCTGGTGATTATTTTTTAGGTTTGGGTCAAGAACGAGTTCAAAACCCAATTGTTTGAAATGCGCTAGTGCCAAAGATAAGCGGGGATGAAAGGCTTTATCGACGCCTGATGAAAATGCACAAACAGCGATTTTACTGCCTGCAACTAGTGCATTTGGGTACTGCATTATCTGTCTCTAATGTAATGGTTTTGCACCACTTTATCGATATACTTTTTGCTTGCCAAGAGCTTAAAGCCCAATGGTTCAGGTAAATCGCCAAACAATGGATAGCCACCACCTAACAGTACAGGAATTCGTGTCAGGATCATTTCATCAACTAAGTCTTCCTTTAAAAAGCTTTGAATGGTTTTACCGCCGTCAATATAAAGGTTGTGATAGCCAAGTTCTGCTAAGTTTTTCACAATTTTTTGTAGCTCACCATTTACCAGAAAAACCTTGCCTTCGTAACCCTTAGGAACATGTGTTAGGGAGTTAGAAAGTACAAAAACGGGTTTGCTGTATGGCCATTCTACGCCAAATGATAACACCATTTCAAAGGTGTTTCGGCCCATTAACAGTGCATCAATGCCTGCGATAAACGCATCAAAACCAAAGTCGTCGCCGTCAGGGTTAGGTAACTGATGTAGCCAATCAATTTTGTTATCTTTATCAGCAATATAACCATCGAGACTAGTTGCAATAAATACTTTGTTTGTCATCAGAAATTCTTCTTTTTATTGTTCTGAATTCAATTTAACGTAAAAATTTTAATCGGGCTAATAACTCTTTGTTGTAGTGAACTAAACCCATACAACTTGTTTTGGCATAAAAATAGTTTTGTGATGGGGTTTTCCTCATAAGCAGTTATGCCACTTTTAGCTGCGTAATTACATTGAGCTTCTATACTTAAAGCGTTATCAGTAAGGAAGTTAGCCATGTTGCGGTTATTGGTTTTTATTGGGCTTTTGTATGTTAATGCAAGTTACGCAGAGAGCTATACGGTATTGAGTTATCACGGTGCCAACCCGCCCTACAGTTATTTTGAAGATGATATTGTGAAAGGTATTTTTCCTGATATCTTTGCGCGTATCTCGGAATTATCTGGGCATCAGTTTACATTCGTTACTTTTTCTGTTGCCCGTGGTTTACGACTGTTCGATCAAGGCAAAGTTGATATTGAACCGGGCATTAATCCAATATGGCGCAGTCACACCAAAGTACCGGGTATCTACAGTGAATTTTATGCCAGCTCGCGAGAAATTGTCATCGCGTCGCAATATCGTCAGGAAAAAACACCGTTAGATTTATATCATAAAGTACTCGGCGTAGTACGAGGTTATCGCTACGGTGACTTTGAACAACACTTTGCACCCGGGAAAATAGTGAAAGTAGATTCCCGTTCTGAGGTTGAGTTATTGGCGCAAATTGAACATGGCAATATTGATTACGCTATTTTAGGCGAAGCAAGTGCGCTGTTTTATATAAATAAAAACAAAAGAACCTCGTTTAAACCGGTATTATTAGTGAGTGATTTGCCAGTTGCCATGCGGTTTCAACCACATTTACGTGATTTGCGCGCAGAGCTAAATAAAATTTTGATTGATATGAAACAACGCGGTGAAATAGACACCATTTACGCTAAATATGGCGCAAAGCCGTAACGTCTAACGGTAAACTTAACAGCTGAAAAAACGAGCTTAAAAGTGCAACACACAACAAAGATTTAGTATATGCTACAGGCCCCTGTTATTTAACGTTAGCATTGTGTATGTTGCTTTGTTTTCCCTTTCTCAATGGAGTGTTATTTGCTCCGTTTATTAGCCTATTGCAAAACCTTACTGCTTTAAATAAGCAACGTAGTATCGCTTTTCTCACCCTAAACGTATTGCTATTTGGGTATAAATATGACCAATAAACAGTTTTTTCTTTTGCTTTTGCTCGCTGCAATTTGGGGCGCGTCATTCTTGCTTATTCGTATTGCCGTCGACAGCTTTGCACCGGTTTTTTTAATTGAGGCGCGGGTATTATTTGCTGCACTTAGCCTATCAATTATTGCGCTATTGATGCGGCGTAAAGTGATGGTAAAAGGCCTAGTTGGGCATTACTTTTTTGTCGGACTTTTTAATTCGGCAATTCCATGGATGTTGTTTGCCTACGCGGCGCAAACCTTAACTGTTGCGATGTTAGCTATTCTAAATGCGACGGCGCCAATTTGGGGCAGTTTAATTGGCCGATTTTGGCATGGTGAGCGAATTCCTAGGCAAGGTTGGTGCGGGCTTGGCTTGGGTATTTTAGGCGTTGTTTTAATGGTTGGGTTAGCGCCGAATATGATCAATGCCGAAAGTTTAACCGCGTTACTAGCCGCTACGTTTGCCGCGTTTTGTTATGGTATTGCTACAAATTACACTAAGCATGTTAAACACAAAGTGCCGGGTTTTGATACATCTCATGGTAGCTTGTGCGCAACGGTCATTTTATTAGTGCCGCTATTGCCGTTTTTCCCAGTGAATCAAATGCCATCAACAGATGAAATATTGGCGGTGGTATTGCTTGGCATAGTGTGTACTGGCATCGCGCTTATTTTTTATTTTGATTTAGTTGCCGAAATTGGCGCAGCGTCAGCATTGTCGGTTACCTTTTTAATTCCGGGATTTGCTGCAATTTGGGGTTATGTTGTCCTTGGCGAAGTACTAACTTTAAATGTGTTAGTAGGCATTATTACGGTGTTACTAGGTACCATGTTAGTAACCGGGTTTTCACCTATGCGTTTTTTAAAAAAACGTAAAGGGGATTTACAACCATCAAGCGAACTGTGACATATTGTCGCAGTTTACGGTTTTTACTTTGTGATGTGGTGCTTTTTTTCGGAAAATTTCCTTAGTTTGTATATGGAAGTTTTTTATGAAAAGCACACTTAACACAATAACGCTTTGTATTCTCTCGCTATCTTCATCTTTAGTATTTGCTAAGTCAGATATGGAGGTGATCACTGTTTCGTCTCACATTAATCAATTTGCGCTATCTACTGAGCAGGCCAAGGCCAGTGTATCACTGCCTGATGTATCAGATTGGTTACTCTCAGTACCTGGGGCAAATGCCAATAAAAATGGTCAAATATCGGGTATAGCTCAATATCGTGGATACTACGGTGACCAAGTCGCTGTTGCCATTGACGGCGTAAAGCAAATTGGTGCGGGCCCTAATGCCATGGATGCGCCGCTTAGTTATGTTTCGCCACTTTTAATTAACTCGGTAGATGTGTATCGCGGTATTGCACCTGTGAGTAGCGCGTTAGATTCGTTTGGTGGTGTGATTAAGGTGCATCAAAAACGTGCTGCTGATATTGATGCAGGTGAGCGTAATTTAGCACTTACCGGTACTTATTTATCTAATTACGCGGGTTACAATGTGTCAGCCGTGGCAGGGGCTGGGTTTGATGAATTTGCCTTAAATAGCTACGTTGCATTGCAAAATGCGGATGACTATAAAGATGGTGATGGACGAGAAGTTCACTCATCGCAAGTCGAGCGTTTACAATATGGCGTTGATTTGGCATATCGCCAACAAGCGTCTTCAGTCGGCTTAATTTGGCAGCGCACCGATACCAAACCTACCGGCACAATCGCATTGCCAATGGACATTGATTACGTAGAAAGTGATCGCATTAAACTTGATTATCAAACGCAGCTTAACGAGCTTGCATTAGATGCATATATTGCCTACCACACAGCAGAGCATGGTATGGACAATTACTCACAGCGAAGTAATGCAAATATGCAAAAACATCGCTACAACACAACAGATGTTGATAATTTAAGTTATTTTGTTGCGGGCAAATTGGCTCAGTGGCAATTTGGTTTAGAGGGCTATGTTAGTGAGCATGGCTCACGCATTACCAATCCAAATAATGCGATGTTTTTTGTTGAAAACTTTAATCAAGTTGAAGACAACCGCCATTCAATCTTTACTGAGTGGCAATCAGAAGCCAATGATTTTAGCCAGCGTGTGGGTGCGCGTGTTAAGTACAATAAAGCAGATGCTGGTACTGTGTCTAGCTCAATGGCGATGATGAATCCGCATATTAAAATGTTACAACAGCAATTTAATAATGCCGACCGCAGTGTTAACGATACCACAGTTGATATTAGCTACTCGGGCAGGGCACAGCACTCAGAGCGCTACTCTACGGAAATTAGTTTTGGCTTAAAACAACGCGCGCCATCTTATCAGCAGCGTTATTTATGGTTACCAATGCAAGCTACAGGTGGCCTTGCTGATGGTAAAACTTATATTGGTAATATTGATTTAAATGCAGAAACCGCTTATCAGTTAAATCTCGCATGGCATTATCAAGCCAATGGCTTCAGTATTTCACCACAGGTTTTCTATCATCAAATTGATGATTATATTCAAGGTACGCCATCAAATAATATGGCTGCGAATATGGTTGGAACTATGATGGGAGGAGAAGCGCCACTTCAGTTTAATAATATTGATGCACACTTATTTGGTGCAGATGTAAATCTTGTTTGGCGTTTAAATGATATGTGGCAACTAACTGGGGTTGTTAGTTACGTCACCGGTGAGCGAGAAGACATCGACGATGATCTGTATCGTATCGCGCCGTTAAACTCGCGTATTACTGCTCATTATCAAATTGGTGATTGGCACTCGCAGTTAACACTGAGTGGGTATGCCAAACAAACAAAAGTGAGCGAATTAAACAACGAGAAAGAATCAGCAGGTTACGGCATCCTTGATTGGCAATTGGATTACGATGTAACAGCACAACTAAGAGTTAACTTTGGTGTTAACAACTTGCTAGATAAAGCTTATCGCCCTCATTTAAATGGTGTTAACCGTGCAATGGGCAGCGAAATAATGGTGGGCGAAGGTGTACCTGAGGTTGGCCGCAACGTATTTGTTGGGTTTAATGTGAGCTTATAGCGCGTTACTGTAAATATTAAAAAAGGAGCGATATCGCTCCTTTTTTGTTGGGTATTAAGAGCTACTCGTTAAACTTTAAAGATACTAATATCGTTATTAAGCTTACCCGATAATTCCGACAGCGTACGACCAGTTTGCGCCATATCAGATGCACTAATTGTGACGCTGCGAATGCTATCGCTAAACTCGTTAATATTTTGCGAAATTTCAGCGGCAACCGTAGTTTGTTCTTCAGTTGAGGTAGAAACCACAATATTCATATCGGCAATTTCGGTAATTGCGTCGGCAATAGATTGAATTGAACTGGCTGATGCCGCGGCAATTTCAACACTGTGGCTCGCTTTACCTGAGGCATCTTCCATACTTGAAACTGCGCGTTGAGACGCATCTTGTAAGGCGATGATCATAGAGCTAATTTGCTCTGTGGCTTTTTGCGTATTGTGAGCAAGCTGGCGTACTTCGTCGGCAACCACAGCAAAACCGCGGCCTGATTCACCAGCGCGCGCTGCTTCAATTGCCGCATTAAGTGCAAGCAAATTAGTTTGCTCTGCTACATTTTGAATAATTTGCACCACTGAGTTGATTTCATTGCTTTTTTCACTCAATAAATCAATGTCTTCTTTGGTGTGACGAATCACTTCGTTTAATTGATTAATTGAATCAATGTTCTCTTGAACTTTTGCTAATCCGTGTTTAGCGGTATCGTCAGATTCGTTGGCTTTATGTGATGTGGTTACCGCATTGGATGCAACCTCGCCAATAGCTGCGCTCATTTCGGTAATGGCTGTAGCAATCATGGTGGTTTGGTGTTCTTGTTGCTCTGTGGTTGCAGCTACTTGGCTACTACTACGCGACATTTGCTCTGATTCATTACTAAGGGTGTTAACCGCGTTTAAAAGCTCTTCGATCAGTGACTTAAAATGGTTGAGCATAGTATTAATGCTTACCGCCGTACGAGAAAATTCATCATTACCGTATTCTGAAACACGTAGGGTTAGGTCGGTATTATTGGCAATATTCGCCATGGTAGAACCAATTGCTCTTAACGGGGTAATAATTGATTTATAAATGAATAGCGCCATTACGATGGTGGCAATAAGCAGTAAAACACAAGCAATGATAAAACTCAGTTGCGTAGATTCGTAGTTTTCTGTTGCATCATCGGTAAATTGCTGTGATGTGTTTAACTGCAAATCGATAAGGTCATTTAAACTGGTACTAAATGGGTCAAACACATCGTACATCTCTTTTACAAACATTTCAGGAGAGCTGGCGAGAGGTTGCTCCATTGCTATCTGATTTTGGTACCAATTAACTTTTTGTTTTACTTTGCTAAATAGGGATTCACTCACACCAATCAGTCGTTTTTCTTCGCTGGTAAGCTCGGTATTTAAGTAAGCCTGCCAGTTTTGATTAGCAATGTTTTCAGCGCTTTCAATAGCTGCGAGTAATTGGCTTTTAGAAAGTAATTTTGCGTTGTATTTATGCAGATTATCAACAATGCTCACGGCGTAATTGTCAGACACCACTTTTATTTGTTTTAGGGGGACGACACGGTCGTTGTTGATACTTTGAATTCCCATCACCAGTGACTTAGTCATCATCAGCGATATGATGGCAAGGCCAATAAAAGCAACAATGGGAACGGTTATTAGAATGGTAAGTCTAGTTTTAACACTGACGGTATTGAGCATAGTAATTACCTTATAGGCTTATTAAATTAATCTGAGCGAGTCAGATTAACGGCTTTAACATATACCCTTCGACCTTACTGTTTTGCCGATATGGTCCTCCCTATCCAATGTAAAAAACAAAACAAGCCATAAACCAGTTTTAAGTATGGTTTATTGTTGAGAAAAGTACATTGTTGAATTCACTAAAAATTCATTTTAAATTTATTTTATTTCATCTTGATTAAGGAGTGTCGATAAATCAAAGGCTTATTGATTCTGATCAAATTATGCTCGCACTTATTTATGGGTTCGGTATTTTAGTTTTTACAATGAAGGGCATATTGTTTGAAATGTAAACGATTTGATTTTTGCAGCACAATTAATGAATGCGCTGATAGTACTAAAGTTATACGAGCTAATTGCTGCAATATGACTTAGTCTAGTGTTACGCATATAAAAAAACGAAAATAATGCTTACAATTTGGTCAGTTAGTGCAATTGCATTTGTTTATTTAGCACTGTTATTTGCGATTGCTTATGTTAGTGAAAAATATAAATTTCAGTCATTTAAGTCCATGGTTTATGGGCTAACATTAGCGGTTTACTGTACCTCTTGGTCTTTTTATGGCACCACTGCACAGGCTGCAAACAACGGCTGGTGGCTAGCGCCCACTTATGTGGGTAGTTTGCTTTTATTTATTTTTGGTTGGCAAGTGTATTTAAAAATCAGTGATATATGCCAAACACATAAAATCACTTCTATTTCCGATTTTATTGCTACCCGCTATGGGCAATCCAGTTCCCTCGCTGGCATTATCACCGCCATATCGGTATTTGCTATTATTCCCTATATTTCGTTGCAATTAAGTGCTATTAGCCAAAGTACCCAATTAATTGCCGGTAGCGTTGAAACACAGTCAATTTGGCACGATGGAACGTTTTATATAACGCTAGTCTTAGCGATTTTTGCGATGTTATTTGGCGCTAATAAACTGCGCCCTAATGCGCATAACTTAGGCCTGATGAATTCAATTGCGTTTGAATCATTAGTTAAGCTGTTCGCGTTTTTAGCAATTGGTTTGTATGTATGTTTTGAATTATTTGAAAGCCCAACAGCGCTGTTGCATAGCGCTAAATCTGCAGGGTTAGAACAACAAGTTGCTGATCATGGCAGCGCCAATTATGTGTATATTAGCCATATGATTTTAGGCGTATTGGCAATGCTGTGTTTACCACGTCAATTCCACGTTAGTTTTGTTGAACGTGACGACAAAACTGACATTAAAAAAGCACGCTGGATATTTCCTATATATTTGCTTTTGCTAAATATTTGTACGCTGCCAATTGGGTATGCTGGGCTGTTGTTACTCGAGCCACAAAGTGTTGCGTCAGATACCTTTGTACTGGCGTTACCGCTTGCATTTGAAAATCAAACATTGGCAATGGTGGCCTATTTAGGTGGCTTTTCAGCCGCAATTAGCATGGTGATTTTAGCGGCCATTGTGCTCTCAGTGATGATAACAAACGACATTATTAACCCATTACTGTTAACTAAAAATAAAGAGAAAAGCACCGCAGCAGGGCTTTCACCCACAGGGATTTTACGTGCGCGAAAAGCGGTTATTTTGGGTGTGCTTATTGCCAGCTATTTTTGCCATAAGTTGCTCAGTGGCACGAATAGTTTGGCAAATGTGGGGCTTATGTCGTTTACGTTGGTTGCGCAATTTGCCCCTGCGTTATTGCTAGGGCTAGTATGGCGGGGGGCATCGCGTAAGGCGGCAAAATACGCCATTTTAACGGGCTTTGCTGTATGGGTTTATGGCTTATTTTTACCCTCAGTTGCTACTAGTTTAAATTGGCAAAGCGCTTGGTTAGTGTCTGGCCCGTTAGGATTAAATTTTCTTGCGCCTGCGGATTTTTTGGGGCTTGGTCTTGATAGCATTTCGCAAACTTTATTGTTATCACTCACCTTTAATACCTTAGTATTTGTTTATATTTCATTAAAACGCGGCGCGGAAGTGGCGGAGCAGCTGCAAGCTGAAAAGTTTGTATTTTCAGTAGAGCAACAACATGCCAACAATACCAAACATCAGCTAAGCGTTGATGAATTAAGCCGTTTACTGCTGCGCTTTGTTGATGGCGCGACTGGTAAGCAAATTATTCAGCAGTATTTTCCATTAGAGATAACAGGCTGGCAAAAACCCGCTAGTATGGAGTTAGAGTCTTTGGTTGCCCGAGAAATGGCTGCGGTGATTGGCGGCTCGTCAGCTAATTTGGTGCTCACGGCTGCGAAAAATAAACACGGGCAATTAAGCGAAGTGGCAACCATCGTCGATGAAGCTAGTCAAGTACTTAAATTTAATCGCGATTTACTGCAATCGACAATTGAAAACGTTAACCAAGGCATTAGCGTAGTAGATGGCGATTTGAATTTAGTGGCATGGAATAGCGTATATCAAACCATGTTCAATTACCCAGATAACGCCCTTTATATTGGTCGTCCCATTGCCGATATTATTCGTTTTAATGCCGAACGCGGGTTATTTAAGGCTAGCGACATCGAAAGCGAAATAGCTAAACGTTTGGCGTTTTTAAAAACTGGCAGTGCCTATAAATACCAGCGTGCTCATCAAAATGGTCGGGTATTTGAAATGCAAGGCAACCCATTGCCAAGCGGCGGCTTTGTTACCACTTTTAGTGATGTCACTGAATTTGTGAATACGCAAGATGCGCTAAAAGAAGCCAATACTAATCTGGAGCAAAAAGTAAATGAGCGAACTCATGCACTAACCCAAGCAAACTTAGAATTAGCGCAAGCGACCGAGAGTAAAACCCGCTTTTTTGCAGCGGCGAGCCATGATTTGTTACAGCCGTTTAATGCGGCGAGCTTATTTTGTTCAGTAATGGAAGAGAAGTCACAGGGTTCAGAATATGCTGAGCTTGCCAGTAATATTAAAAATTCACTTACCTCAGCAGAAGAATTACTAAGCAGTATTTTAGAACTCACGAAACTTGAGTCGGGCAATCTAAAAATAGAGAAAAGCCAATTTTCAATAGCGAAATTATTAACACCCCTAAGTGCCGAATTTTCGGCACTAGCTAGTGAAAAAGGCCTTACTTTTAAATCACATTTTGATGAGATAATGGTAAATTGCGACCGTACTTTACTGCGAAGAGTGGTTCAAAATTTATTAAGTAATGCGGTGCGTTATACCCAATCGGGTGAGGTGTCACTTTGCGCTGAGAAAGTGGGAAAACAACTCGTGTTATCAGTCAAAGACACAGGCCCAGGTATAGCAGCTGAGGATCAAACTCTGATATTCCAAGAATTTAAACAACTCGATGGACATGATAAAGCGCAAGGACTTGGCCTTGGCTTAGCGATTACAAAACGTATTTCTGATGCGCTCAATCTAGGCCTTACTTTACGGTCAAATATAGGTCGCGGCGCGCAGTTTTCTATTTATTTGCCGCTTGTTGTAGAAAATAAAAATCGACAAGAATTTACTCCAATACCAGTAAATAATGAGCAAGCAGCGAGTTTTGTTGGCTTAACTGTTTGGCTGATCGATAACGATGAAACGGTATTACAAGCCCTAGCCAAGCGTTTACAAACCTGGGGCTGTAATGTGCAAATGGCAACCAATAAAGCTCAGTTAACGGCGCTTAAAGAGAAAAAAGTACTGCCAATGCTAATAATTGCCGATTATCACCTTGATGACGGTGTAACGGGGGTGGAATTACTGCACGAATGTGGCTTGAACCATCTGCCTTGTATTATAAATACCGCCGAGCATGACGAGTCGGTGCGTGAATTGATAAGTGATGCGGGATATCCGCTTCTTTATAAACCGGTAAAAGCGCCAGCGTTAAAGCGGTTAATTAAAAAGTTATGTGCCTAATGGTGTCGGCATTGCTATTCTGAGCAATGCCTTTTTGATTTATAAAGCAAAAACGCAACACTTTTTAGGCTTGATACTGTGAAGCGTTAAAGTACTCAAAGGGCATTGAGTTTTAATGCGCCCACCGCAACAACTAATATTCGGGTTGTTTCGTTTTTAGTTTGTATCGTTCAATAAGGTCATCCATATTCATCGAAGACTCTGCAATATGAGAAGCTGCAACCGCTATTTGCTCTGCACCCACAACGTTTTCTGAGGCTTTTTGGAATATTTCAAAAATCTTTTCGTTCACTTCATCAATTGCATCACGCTGATGTTGCGTGCTCACTGAAACCGCTCCCATATTAGTTTCCACTTGCTTTGCTTGCTCAACTATTTCACCCAGTGCCGTTCTTATTTCGTCAGCACGATCTGCTGCTTGCAATGCATTCTCTTTGCCTTGTGTTATGACTCTTGCAGCTTCAATAGAACTCTCTTGCAGTTGTTCGACTAATGCTGAGATTTCTTCCGTTGATTGTTGTGTTCGGCTAGCTAAGTTGCGAACTTCGTCTGCAACAACGGCAAACCCTCTACCTTGTTCTCCAGCTCGCGCGGCTTCAATGGCCGCATTGAGGGCGAGCAAGTTTGTTTGCTCTGCGATACCTCTGATTAGGTCAACCATTGAGGTTATACTGCCTACTTTTTCGTTTAACTCGTTCACTTTATTGGCTGAGAGAGCCATGTCTTCCGATGCTTTTTGAATAACACCCACCGCATCTGTCACAACTTCCTGACCTTTAAAAGAAGCCATGTATACTTGTTTTGCGGATTCTGCACTTTGTGCCATAGACTCAACGATATGTTGAACATTATTACCCATTTGTTCAGCTGCCGAGGCGATTGTTTGAACCCCTTCTTGTTGTTCTACTAGATTGGTTTTGCTTTGGCTAATTGCAACAGCAGTTTCATGGGTTGAAGTGGTAATTTTTCTTGAAGCAGTGATAAGTTCGACTAAATCCGTTTCAAACTGACTCGTTAAAGCGTTGACTCGTGTCGCTGTCACACCTAAGTCATCGCTGGATAAAATTTCAATTTCATCAGCAAGATCGCGATTTGTGATAGCCACCTCAATACCTTTTGCAATAGCATTACCTTGTTGATCTCTTAGTTTTAAAGATAGAAAGATTGCAACCGTTGTTAACGCACCAATAATTAAAATTATTACTTCAATAACCAGTATATTTAATGCATCGCGCTGAATTTTGATGGCTGTGTTGTCCACTTGTATCAGCGCTTTTTCTTCAGCTTGCTTAAGTCTGTTAATGCGTTTGGTGGCGGCTGCAAACCATTCAGTTGCATCTATATTAAACCCATTATCTTTACTATCTGCGGCATTTCGAAAAGTTTCTACGCTCTTTAATTCTGGTGAAGCGAGTGCTTGTTCGAAAATTCCACGTATACCTTCGGGCGCTGAGTCGACGGCTTCGAATAAGTAAACCGATTGTTTTGTTTTTAGCTCAACGTATTTGTTGCGAAGTGAAGGGGTAAACGCGTCGTTTGCAAATACATTTGATAGTACAGCGCGTTCAATATCCGCGGATTCTTTTGCACTTGAAAAATTGTGAATACTATACAGCTCTGAAGAGATTAGTTGTTCTTTACTTAGGCGAGATGCGACATTAACAATGTGTAACCCCTTAGAGTTAATGTCGGTATAAAATTTAAGTACGTCGGCAAGCGGAATAGTTTGTTGTTTAACAGATTGTCTAACCTGATTTAGCCGATTAAATTTGAGTAAGAAGCCCTCGAGCTCTCGCTGCATTTCGTCGGATAAGGTCCAAGTTGGTTTTGTGTTTTTTAATTTAGCGAGGATTTCATCTGTATTGCGATGTTGAGATGACAGTTCAGAGGAAAATTGTTGCCCTTTTGAAGCGAGAAACCCTGCAGAAGTGCCTCGCTCTTTTTGTGTTTCATGAATTAGAGACAGTACATGATGACTGACAAACGCATTGTATTCACTGTAAAGGGCATCTTGCATGCGTTTATAAGAAATGGATACATCATAGAAAACAACCATTGCGAGCAAAACACACGGTAGCAAAACCACAAACACCACATGTTTAGAGATAAATTTCAAAACTCGATTATGCATACTACTGAGTCTCCAACAACGATACTGCTCTATGTGAGTCTTTGATTAATAATGAATTTATTATTAAATTTAATTTTTTTAGCACGCCGAAAGCAGTCTTAACTTTAACAAGACATTAACTAATAGTAGGTGAAAAATTAAAATTTAAACAATTAGAGTCATTTTATTTCGCTATTAATTTTGCATTGTATGGCAGAACGAGTTTCTTGTTCAGAGTGATAAATTGCTTAGAGCAAACTGGCGATCAAACCATAATGCTTGATTAATATCGTGCCAGATAAAACGAGTGTGATGAGTGCGGGTACTGCATCTTTAAACGTGTCATAGCGAAAGTGAAAATAAAGCGCACCAATAGATGTAAACGCAATGCCTAATGCGCCTAACACCATGAGTATATCTAGCTTTAATATGAGTGAGGCGAGCAATAAAATGGCTGCAGCCATTTCAATCAATCCGACTAAATACATATGGGTACGCGTGAGCCCATACTTTTTAAAAAAGGCTAATTGAGTATTAAAGATAAACGGTTGCCAACCCAGCACTTTGATTGAGCTTGCAAATAGAAAAAATAGAAATAGCACGGAAGTAATTATAGTCATACTGTGACGCCTTAAAGTAATTGTTAGCGCTATTTAAGCATTCCTGTTTTCACTCATAAATGCCTATATAATGATTTATAGTATTCCCAATTGGAATGTATGGGTGGAAGATGGATAAACTCGAATGTATTAATTTATTTTGTGTGGTGGCAAGGCTTAATAATTTCACAGCTGCAGCCAATGAGCTTAATGTGACGCAAAGTGCAGTGAGCAAAAAGATTGCGTGGTTAGAGCATAAGTTGGGCTTTAACTTATTTGAAAGAAGTGCACGAAAAATAAACTTAACGGATGCAGGAAAATCTTACTTAGCATTTTGTGTGCAATTAGTTGAGCAAATTAATGTCACCGAGCAAACGTTAAAGGGTGAGCAGGCAAAGGTTTCGGGAAGATTAAAAATATCCGCTCCGTCAGCGTTTGCAACGCACATGCTTTCACAGCCCGTGGCAGAGTTTTTATCACAACATCCTGAGGTTAAGTTAGCAGTCTCTGTAAACGATCAGCAAGTGGACCTCTATAAAGACGATATTGATATTGCACTAAGGGCCGCACATTTACCTGATTCTGGGCTGAAAGCAAAAAGAATATTGCATCATGAGTTGTGTTATTTTGCTGCGCCTGATTACTTGGAACACAATGGCCATCCTTCAGCCCCTTCAGATTTGGCGTACCATCAATGTATTACTTACTCGCTTAGTCGGCCATCGAATGTGTGGTTTATTAATCAGCAAAGGCATTCGGTTTTAGAGTTTATTAAAAGTGATAGCCCAGAATTTATTGTGCAAATGGCCCTGATGGGCTGTGGAATTGCGGGAATGCCTAAATGGATGGTACACGATAAGTTGAATGAAGGCGTATTGGTAGAGCTATTTACTGATTGTGAAAAGGCTTCTCTCCCGATGTATGCAGTATATAAAAATGCAGACTATATCCCGTTTAAAATCCGTGCGTTTGTGGATTACTTATCGCGTTATTTTTCTGAACAGGTCTGACCCCTGTTGTGCAAGCTAAGTGAGGGGGTATTTACGACATGGCTTTAATTCATCAACATGTTTTGTTTGCTCAAACGGCTTGGCTGGCGTAGTCTTAATAAAAGTGTTGATAATTTAGTCAGAATCATAGTTGTTACAATTTAAATCACTCTGTTAGAGCTTTCACTACTCAATTGGCTGTACTTATGACGAAACCTGTAACCCAGTTTATTGCACGACAAGCCATTCTTGATGCATCGAAGCAAATATTTGCTTATGAGTTGCTGTATCGAGATTCAGACAATAATGCTTTTCCTGTTGGTGTGACCGATGAGCAAGCTACGGGACGAATGTTTTTTAACTCAC
This sequence comes from Pseudoalteromonas sp. MMG024, assembly GCF_021654175.1. Lineage (NCBI taxonomy): Bacteria > Pseudomonadati > Pseudomonadota > Gammaproteobacteria > Alteromonadales > Pseudoalteromonadaceae > Pseudoalteromonas > Pseudoalteromonas sp. MMG024. Next base: position 33,906 of record NZ_JAKFZO010000009.1, on the reverse strand, counting down.
TGATTTTAGTTGGTAAAGATAAGTTAGTTGCTAACCATTGTGCATTTATCAACTTATCTGACACTACGTTGTTACAGGAAATTCCGCGTTTACTAAAACCCGATAACTTGGTGCTTGAAATTGTTGAACGCTCTCAGAATATTGAGGAGTTGCTGGCGATTGTAAAAACGCTCAGAAAACAAAATTACAAATTTGCGCTTGATGATTACGACAAAGATCCAAGATGGGAGCCTTTGTTACCTTACATGTCTTACGTTAAATTAGAGCTAGAGCACCCAATTTTAAAAACCACCACCTTAGCTAAAAAGCTTAAACGTTTATACCCCAAACTTAAAATTGTTGTTGAACGAATAGAAACCTACGAAGACTTTAATTACTTACAACAAGCTGGCGTTGATTTGTTTCAAGGCTACTTTTTTGCCAAGCCCGAAATGTTAACCCATGGCAATGTTGAACCATCAAAGCTGGTGGTATTTGATTTATTAAAATCGACCACTCAACCTAACCTCAATTTCAAAGAAATCGAGAGCAAGATTGCCAAAGACTTAAGCCTGACTGCGCGCGTGTTAAAATTGGTTAATGCCCATTCCGGCCTTGATAAGCAAGAAATGAGGTCAATTTCGCAGGCTGTGGTGTATTTGGGAGAAGATACCCTTAGGCAGTTTATACGGGTATTAGCACTTAGTGACTTGGGGGTTGATAAGCCTTCAGAGTTGACCAAATTTGGTTTAATGCGCGCCCAGTTTATGTCGCTATTTCTAGCACCGGGCGGTAAAGAGATGGCCGAGCAGGGCTACCTGATTGGTTTAATGTCTATTTTAGGCGCCGTACTAGATATGGATCTTAATACCGTTATTAGTGAGTTTTCATTGGATAGTAATTCAAGCGGGGCACTACTAAATTATGACGGTCTTCTCGGTGGCGCATTAAAAATCGCGATGGCGATTGAAGAAAATAATTGGCAAGCAGCCGAATCCATTTTAGCAGAAGTAAGACCCGCAACACCCATTTCGAGCATTTTTGAATTGGCAGAGCAAAGCCGCACTTATGCAGATGATGTGTTTGCAGTTGTATCAGGGTAAGAAGGGGTAGAGTTCGCGCCTTAAAACGTTAAAGAATCGGTTTTAAACTGCTTAAGTAGAATAAAGGCCACTTTTTCACCCCATTTAATTTTTGGTATAGCATTTAGCCATATTTGTCTTTGCTTCTAACATCTTACAAAGATTAGAAGCAATCATAACGCGGTTTCGTTGTAACTTGATCTGAGTTTAGCAGTGACCGATGGAACCAAGCCTTATGGATAAATTATTACTCAAGGCTACTTTGTGCTAGTTACCTTAAGGCAGCTAAAGCTAAATGACAAATACTGGAGGTCGATTGCAGCGCCTTATTATGCCGTTATTCACTGGGTATAACCGCCAATAGATCAGTTTCACCAACATCAATGCCAGATTGAAATAGCATTGTCGTTACTTGCCCTCTATGATGCGTTTGATGATTAAATAAGTGCTGGATAATAAAGCCAAGATTTTTTGTAAACTTATTGCCTTTGGTATTGATGTAGTCTAACTCGCTCAAGATTGATTCTTCCGAAATCTCATTAATGAAATTAATTATGGCTTCATCAATAATTTTTCGAGATTGAGCCAAAGACTCTAAATCTGGATGAACAATCTCACTCAAAGAAACCGGATCAGCAAATTCCTTCATCAGTTTAAGCGATTCAAAACTATCTGGGTGATTAGATATGCGTTTAAGCCAAATAATGTCACCGACCAAAATATGATTAAGGGTACCAATAATTGAACTGAAATAGGCTCCCTTATCTTCCGATTGCTCTTCGGGATCGAGCTTATTGGCAGAATCATAGATTTTTTGATTGATCCACAAATTATAGTTGGCTAATAACTCAAAGTTTGATTTCACTAAATATACTCTCCAAGGGCATAAAACCCGCATAACTAGCTAATAAAGCTTGGCTAAAATCGATGAAGGAGCACAAGCCTGCTGTTTTGTGTCCATTGTTTAATTAACTTATTGTATTCCCATTACTCAAAAGCTACAGAGTTAATGTCTGATTGCGCCTCGAACTTTGATTTGAAAAATAACACACACTCGTCAGCGTTTGATATCTTTTCTCTCCCAAGGAGTTTCTCTTTAAGGGAGCGAGGTTTATCTATTTGGAAGAGCCATTCTAATTCTGATTTTGGATCATCACCGTTTTCGAAGTAAGTAGATGCGCCCAGCATATATTGACGATTATTAAATGTAATGTAGCTATACCAGCCCCAATCCTCTGCATCTGGAGCTGTAATTACAAACTCAGAAGCTAACTCTTGTTTTAGCCATTTTAATAGTGATTCACCATAAATATGGTTATAAGGATTCTTATGTTCCTTTGAGACATCAAACTTAGATGTTTTAAAACTAATGGCAATATGCACGGCTCCCTCTTTGGCATATAACATGTTTATAGCGAGTGAATTGCACGTTTTTCTTGAATGACTCATTTGTAACAAACTTCTTAACTATTTGCCAGTACTAGAAAAATGCGGTAGTTCTAGCTTTTATCTCAGGACAAAAGCGATCAATTACGTCGTTTTCCTGACTATGCAAGCAATATACTTTGTGTGAACGGCCGTTACTTGTTGAATTGCGAGATTAAAGGCTGGAGTTAAAGTTGTTTCCGCTTTTATCAAACCCGAAAATCCACTTTGAATGGATAATGTGAGGCAGGAAGCGTAGTAAGTCGAGCAAGCCATGCTTAGGTATGCATGCTGCCTCATGGCGTTTATCTAAAAATTCAAAGTTGCTTTGAGGATAAAGTTTGATAGAGCAGTCGCCTTTCTTTTGCTTACTTTATCTTTGGCGAAGAAGAGTAACATAGAGCCCATTGATGGGCTTTATGTTAAACAGGAAGTTGTAATCATCTCATCTATTACAAAAATTCGATTATTACTACCTAACGCTGTTTTAAAACGGGTAACACTTCTGCTATTTCACTATCTAACATCTCCAGTACACTTTCGAAGCCATGCTTTGGCTGCCAACCTAACGTGGCTTGTGCTGCTGATGAGTCATACACGCGGTCTAAACTTGTTGGCAAACGCCATGCTCTTTGCTCAAATGCTGCCGCTATTTCTGGGCACTTTTCTTTTATGACTTCACTCGCATGATTGTAGAGGTGTTCGCAGTCATTTTGGTTAAATGGAGTAAACCCAGAAATAATGAAACGTTTAAAGCCGTTTAATCGTTTATTGATGGCACATGCATGTGCATTTGCGACATCACGCACATCGATACCGCGAGTAAGGCGATAGATTGCCATTAAGTCTGCAGGTTCGGGAAAACATCGAGACATTTGCAATACGGTAACTGGAAGATTGAAGAGCTTTGAAATTTCATTCAACTTGTTTTCTGCAAGTATTTTACTTTTATGATAGATAGACTTAGGCTGAGGCTCAACTTGCTCCGTAATCCAACTGGTTTCACCTTCAGAAGATGAAGCATAACCATAAAGTGCGGTTGTACTGGTAAAAACCAAGTGCTTAATGCCTGCTTTGATGCCAGCTAAGGCTAGCTTTTCGGTTGCATCGACATTGATGGTTAGAAACTCTTTATCAGCCATTAGCCCAACATGGGGTGCATGAAGTGCCGCGGTATGAACAACAACATCCACACCTTCAAGTGCTTTAGAAATTAATTCGCAATCGCAAATATCACCGATAAGGTCTACCGTTGAGCAAGGGGTTTTATCTAAACCTACTACATTATGATGTTTCATTAATTTGATATAAATAGCACGCCCGACTCTACCTGCAGAACCTGTTATCAATATTTTCATTTTGTGCCTTTTACTATGTGAAATTCGATGCAGCCATCCAAGCATTATGAAGTAAGCTGATTATTTTTGTCACTGAGCGAAGTGTTAATTTTAGTCAGATTAATGGACTGAATAACCAAGCAAAGTAAAACTAACAATGCGCCCATCCAACCTATTAGAATAAAACTTTCCCCCAACAGCAAAACCGCCAATATTGTTGCTATTAAAGGCTCCAGCAACGTTATTAATGTCGCATTGCTTGTTTCAATAAATGTTAAGCCATATGCAAATAATAAATATCCTAGAAACATTGGGATAATTGCCATATAAAGTGAAACAGCGCTATTGGTGATGTTTAAAAATAAATTCTCACCTGTAAAAAATAGAGAAGGTAATAGCAGAATTGCCGCTCCCCCGAATAACCCTGACATGGCGGCTTTAGAGTCAATGCCTTTCGTTATAAAGGATTTTGCGACCCACGAATAACACGCGAAAGTTAACCCAGCGATACAGCCTAAGACAATTCCTAATAAATTGAGAAATAAATTAGATGTGTCATCAAATGCGGGTTTTTTACCGTGAGTGAGCAAAATGACACCAATCACACCAAACGCAAAACTTACCCCCCATTTTCTTGAAATTGATTTTTGATTAAAAAGACGCTCAAGAAGGGCGGCAAACATGGGCGCAGAGGCTATTGACACAATAGTACCTATCGCAACGCCAGATAAGTGCATAGCGGAATAAAATGCCAGGGGATATATTGCAACTGATAAGGCGCCAGCAGCAAATAGTCCCTTTCGTTTAGTAAGCTGTCGATAGTTTGCAAGTAGACTTCGAATGTTGGTTAGTACCATCAATACACCGCCCAAACCCATAGCGAATGCGCCAATGGCTAGGGGGCTTACATCATTTGAAAAGCTTGCAACAGTGCCGGTTGTACCCCAAAGAAAGCTAGCAATAACAATCGCTAAAGTACCTTTAATCATTTTTGACTCAACAAACATAATAACTTCTCAGATTAATATTTGAGGACTAAATAATATGTTTTTTAGAGACTTTATTTTTGACTATTCGGACGGAATTCTTATCAAATTGGACAGACATTAATTTTTGAAATTTTTAGGAGATAAACCAAAATACTGTTTGAATTTACGGCTAAATGCCGATAAATCTTTATAGCCAACTTTCTCACCAACTATCTGTAGCGAGTAGTCTGTATGTGTAAGTAATGCCTGTGCTTTCTCCATTCTAAGTTGGGTAATATGCTCAAGCACAGTTACACCCAATTGTGCTTTAAATATTTTTTTAAATTGAGTTGGGCTTAAATAAGCGACTTCAGCCAGTGTCGCAATATTAAGAGGTTCGGCAATGTGTTCAGTAATGTAAAGCAGTGCATTGTTAATTCTCGCATCTAGCTTAGGCAGCAAGTTCTGACTTTCTAACAATAGATAAAATGTTTCGTACATTGACTGTTCAATAAGCGGGTTGATTTGATTTTCTAACTGGCTCTCGATAAAAAGTAGATAATTTAACAAAGGCTTATTTATTTCAAAAACAATCTGCCCTGACGAAATAAGATTGTTAGGTAGGTTGCGCATATCAGCAACAATAAAGCGTGCCTCCCGTTCTGCTGCAAATAAATGCTTCTCATTGGCTCGAATAACGACACATTCTCGCGGCGCGACCTTACCGCTAAAATCGTCAACGTGTATGTTGATGACTCCTCGCAAGGGTAAAACAATTTGATTGAACTCATGAGAGTGAGAAACAGGGTTTGCACTATAAGAGCGAATAGATAATAGGTTTGGCATGCCAACTACATCAAATTGTGATAATTCATAGCAATTTAATCGGTAATTTACGCCGCGACAAGAGGCGTTTTACCTTTGAATGAGTTTTAAACCGATATCACAATAGCTGGTCACGCAAACCCTTCTGCGGATTTGGTATCTACTTGGCTGAGTTGATTAAATAAAATACCGGCTTGGGTGCGGTTGTTTAGGCCAAGTTTGCGTAAAATGGCGGATACATGTTGTTTTACTGTGGTTTCTTGCACAGACATTTCATAAGCAATTTGTTTGTTTAACAGGCCGTCGGCAATCATGCCGAGTACTTTGTATTGCTGTGGCGTTAGCTTTTCTAGATTTTGCGCAAATTCGGTTTGCTCGTTGTCGATTGGGTGGGCTTCTAGGTCTAGATTTTCAGGCAGCCACGTGTCGCCATCAATCACAACTTCAATGGCTTTGCCAATATTGCTCAGCGAGGTCGATTTTGGAATGTAGGCGCAGGCACCAGCTTCCATGGCGTGGTTAATTATTTTGGCGTCTTCTGTTGCCGATACCATAATCACTAAAATATCAGGGTATTGGTTGCGGATTTGCGTGAGCCCTTGCAGGCCTTTGGCGCCTGGAATATTTAAATCGAGGAAAATCAGTTCGGTTTCAGGGTGAGTTTCCAGCAAAGAAAACAAGCTCGCTAAATCATAACACTCTTGAAGATTGTCTTTTTCGAGATAGTTTGCCGCCGCTTGGCTTAAAGCACTGCGAAATAGCGGGTGATCGTCTGCGATAATGGCTTTCACTTGCGTTGTCATCCAATTAACTCCAATTCTTCCTGTTATAAGGTATTCGAAATACGGTTACAAGCATTTCCCCAAAGCTGGGCCACCAAACTAAGTGTTGGCGACCCAAGGGGGAGTGTTAATTAAAAGCGGTAATTAACGGTGAGCGTAACGGTACGCGGGTCGCCGTAATAACCAATTAAGGTATTGTCACCACCTAACCCCGGCGTATATTTGCTTGTATCCGTTGGGTCTGAAGGATCAGGGGTTACAAACTGGTAACCACCAACAAGATATTCTTCGCTTGTGAGGTTCTTACCTGTTAGTGATGCGCTCCAGTGACCGTCATTTGAGTACCAAGTAACACCTAAGTTCACTAAACCATAGGCATCTTGCGAAAGCAGGCTAGCCTCTTCAAACAACACGTAATCGCCGCGGTGGTAGTAATTACCATTTACTACAAAATCACCAACTGTTGATTCAATCGAATAATCAAAACCTAAGTTAAAGGTTAAATCTGGCGTATTGGCGATATCGAAAAATTCTGATTTATCAAATTCTTCGCCCGTTTCTGGGTTGGTGTCGATCACTTCAGTAAATTCAGCATCAATGTAGCCAAGCGAAGCATTAAAATTTAGGTTTTCAGTGGCAACATAGGTAAATTCGGCTTCAATACCTTGCGACTCTGAACGGCCAATATTGCCAAGACGCTGATTGAGGTCGGCTGAGGTTTCGCCCGGTAAAATTGAGATATACTGGCGGTCTTTATGCAGTAATGAGAATAAGGTGATATTAGCGCGCAGGTTGTCGTTCCATTCGCTTTTAATACCGAGTTCAAATGAATCTACAATCTCTGGGTTTGCTGCGGGCTCTGCGGTTGTGGCACGTGGGTTATAAGTACCTGACTTAAATCCCTGTGCGTAGCTTGCAAAGAACATCATGTCATCTGAATGTTGATATTCCACACCAAGACGTGGCGTAAAGCGCGACCAATCTTCGTTATCGTTCAGTACTTCTGGCACGAGCTCGCCTGCTGGTCGCTCATAACCTGGGATCCAACCTGAGTAAGGATAGACAGTTTCAAATACTAAGCCATTGTTTACGTTTGCTTCTTTTTCATCTTGGGTATAACGGGCACCAAGGGTTGCCGACCACTGCTGGTTAAAGTAGTAGCTGCCTTGAATATACGCGGCTTTACTTGATGAATTGTTACAACCAGACACTTCACGGGTTAACCCCGGCAATGAAATGGCATTACCTAATACTCCTAAAATGGCTTCAAACTGGCCGCATGATTCGCCATCGTAGTAATAAAGGCCCGACACCAATTTGTAGTTTTCACCAGCGTGGTTTAGTTGTAATTCATGGCTAGTTTGATTGTCGTCATACACAGCAGGTACATCAAAAATGCGAAGCGGTGTATTATCAAAGTCGATATTCGTTGGCGAATAGCTTTCTCGCTTCGATGCAACGTATTTTACGCTGGTGGCATCTGTTAAGTCCCAGTTGGCAAGTAGGCTGTAGCCTTCAAGCTCTACTTTGTTCCACGTTGGTAAGCTGGTGTAGGAGTCATATACACTATTTGGTACTGGTGCATCTGTTAATAAACTCGGTAGTAAACGGTAGCCGCCTTTGGCATTTGAGGTATCGTCGGTTTTATCCCAATTTAATCGGAAGAATAAATCCTCATTGGCATGCCATTCGAGTGTAACGCGGGCTGCTTCCACTTCTTTGTTGTAGTTTTCGCTATCTTGATTTGGTAAGTCTGATTGTAAGTATTCACCAAAGCCATCGCGATTTAGATTGGCATAACCTACGCCTACATAAAGGGTGTCTTGAATCAGCGGGTATTGACCTGTGAGTTTAATATCGCGCTGGTTATAACTGCCTACGCTTGCCGATACGTTAAATGTTGGGTCGCCCGACATCTCTTTGGTTACGTACTTAATGGCACCACCTATGGTGTTTTTGCCATACAGTGTGCCTTGCGGACCGCGTAATACTTCAACGCGTTCAACATCTAGTAAATCAAGTACGGCGCCTTGCGGGCGTGCTAAATACACATCGTCAATGTAAATACCTACACCTGGCTCGTAACCCCAAAGCGGGTCTTGTTGGCCTACGCCGCGAATAAAGGCTGTGATAGTCGAGTTTGTGCCACGGCTGCGCTGTAGCGTAGTGTTCGGTGAAAATTGCTGTACTTCAATAAGCTCAGCAATGCCTTTTTCGGCGAGTTCGGTTGCACCGATTGAAGTGACTGCTACCGGTACTTGTTGTAAATTTTCAACGGTTTTACGCGCGGTTACTTGAATGCGTTCAAGCTCTGCTTTTTTCTCGCCGTTTTCCTGTTGATTTGCAAATGTAGGGGTTGCTAATGCCAATAATACAGCACCACTTACTGCAGACAGTGAGCGCAGGCAAGCGTGTTTGCTGCTGTTGATATTTGCCTTGGTCATAATGTTGTTCCTATCTTTATTGTTATACGTTACATCGCACAGCCAAGTCAGTTACCAATCTAGTGGGTAATCTTTTCAATTGCTTTAGTACTATAGTGCTATTTAACTTTAATCTGTTGTTTTTAAATGATAAATCTTACGCGTATAACTATAGTGCTATTGTTTAAATCGCCACCGTTAGCCACATTGATAGTCAGCAGTAATTTGACGCACTAGCAGCCAAGTCACCCTTGTTAGTGATTCAAATAGGAATATTTTATGTTAAGTATGCTTGGCCTGATTGGTGGTCTGGTGCTTTTGATTGTGTTAACGCTGCGCGGTATGAATTTATTTATTGCCGCGCCAGCATGTGCACTGATTGTGGCGCTCACCAGTAATTTGGCGATTTTTCCAAGCGCTGGCGCTGATAACTTTATTCAAGGCTATATGAATGGTTTTGCTAATTTTGTTAGTGCATGGTTTTTTATGTTTTTGCTTGGCAGTTTGTTTGGCAAATTTATGGAAGACACCGGCGCTGCAGACAGTGTAGCTCGCTATATTGTCGATAAACTAGGTATGAAACACGCAGTATTGGCAATTGTGATTGCCTGTGCCGTATTAACCTATGGCGGTGTTAGCGTGTTTATTGTGGCGTTTTCGGTGTACCCCATGGCGCTGTCGCTATTTAAAGATGCCAATTTACCGCGCCGTTTTATACCGGCCACGCTGGCGTTTGGCTCGGTTACTTTTACCATGACATCCGCAGGATCGCCTGAAATTCAAAACTGGATCCCCATCAAGTATTTAGGCACCTCGCCTTATGCTGCGTGGGAAGTGAGTTTGGTTGTAGCGATTTTTATGGCGTGTTTTGGCTACTGGTGGCTGAAAAAAATGATTGGCAAAGCAGTGGCTAATGGTGAGCAGTTTGAAGCGCGCGATGACGACCCTGAAATTCCTGAGCGTGACTACCCGCACCCAGTAACGGGGCTTATTCCGTTATTAGTGGTGTTGGCACTGTCATTTATTTTGCACGATAGCTTACAGCAGGCCGCTTTGATTGTGGCGTTATTAGGTGGGGTGTTGACGATTGTGGTGATCAACTTTAAACACTTTCACAATCTTGCCAAAGCCACCACCGAAGGCACTAATGGCGCACTGATTGCGATTGGTAATACCGCCGCTGTTGTGGGTTTTGGTGCGATTGCTAAATCGTCAGAAGCGTTTACCGTGGCGGTTGATTTAATGACTCAAATTCCAGGCAACGAGCTGATTGGTGCAGCGGTTGCGGTCAGTGTGATTGCGGGGTTAACGGGCTCTGCCTCAGGCGGGCAAGCGATTGCGCTGCCATTAGTCGCGCCGCATTATTTAGATGCAGGGGTCAACCCTGAACAATTACACCGTGTGGTATCAATTTCGTCGGGTGCGCTCGATACCTTGCCACACAATGGGTATGTAATAACTACCATTCGCGCAATTTGTAAAGAAACCCATCAAGCGGCATATTGGTCTATGGCGGCATTAAGTGCGGTGGTACCGTTACTTGGCGTTGTGTTGGCATTGTGTTTGTTTATTTGGTTTTAAGGGCTGATTATGAAAATAATAAAAATGATTACTTTGGTGTTTTTGCTACTGTGTTTGCACGTAAATGCCGAAACGCTACTTGTTGAAAAAAAAACATTTACTACACAAAATTTTAAAACCTTTGGCGGTAAAAGCATTGCCGAAGTAAAGGTAGGTTATGAAAGCTACGGCACGCTTAATGCCAAAAAAGACAATGCTATTTTAATTACCCATTTCTTTTCGGGTAATTCGCACGCTGCAGGCAAATACGCCGAAAGCGATGCACTACCAGGTTATTGGGATGCGATTATTGGCCCTGGCAAAACCATTGATACCAATAAATATTTTGTCATTAGTGTGGATTCACTTGCCAATGCCAATGTAAATGATGGTCGCACCATTACGACAGGCCCTGCATCAATTAATCCAGCCACAAACAAACCGTATGGCCTTGATTTTCCTGTGGTGACCATTCGCGATTTTGTTAATGTGCAAAAGTTAGTACTTGAGAGTTTAGGCATAAAAAAACTGCATGCGGTGATGGGCGCATCTATGGGGTCGTTTCAAGCGCTTGAGTGGGCGGTAACTTACCCAAATTGGGTTGGCAAATTAGTGCATGTGATTGGTGCTGGCCAAATGGATGCATGGAGTGTATCGGCACTAGAACATTGGGCATTGCCAATTCGTTTAGATAAAAACTGGAATAACGGTGATTACTACGGCAAAGCTGCGCCTATCGATGGGTTAACTGCCACTATGCTCAACATCACTCAAGATGCGATGCACCCGAATATGTTTGCGCTGAGTTTCCCCAATTTTAAAGTGCTGGATAAAGGGGCACTTAACGATATTCGCACCCAACCTGAGGTAGTACAAACCCTATTAAGCCGAGCCAAGCTTCGCGCTAAAACGCAAGATGCCAATCATGTACTTTATTTAGTACGCGCATCGCAGCTGTTTGTAACGGGCCATCAAGATGACTACTTAGCAAGTCTTAGCAAAATTAGCGCGCCAAGTTTAATTATTCCTGCCAGCAAGGATTTACTGCTGCGCCCAGAAATGGGCCGTGCCCTTAATAGCGCATTAACAGCGCAGGGTAAACAAACCGATATGGTAGAGCTCACTGGCGATTGGGGACACTTAGAAGGGGTATTTGCAATCTCAGCACAAAAAGAACGTATTCAAGCGTTTTTGGAGGCAACTAATGAATAAACATATTTTGATCACCGGCGGTGCCAGTGGTATTGGTTTGGGCATTGCTGAAGCGCTTGCCGATAGTGACACCTTAATTACCGTAACCGATTTAAACCAAGAGGCTGCACTTGAGGCGGCAAAAAAACTCAGTAGCAAGGGCTACCACGCGCTTGGTGTAGCACTCAATGTGACCGACGAAGCTGCGATTATTCAGCTGCTTAGCGAGCTGCCAGCACCGGTTGATGTGTTAATTAATAATGCAGGTATTCAACATGTTGCGGCGCTTGAAGAGTTTCCGCAAAACCAGTGGCGTTTGCTGGTGGATGTAATGCTTACCGGCACGGCACTAATGACCAAAGCGGTATTACCGAGTATGCGCGAGCGCAATTTTGGCCGCGTGATTAATATTGGCTCAATTCATAGCTTAGTGGCGTCGCGTTTTAAGTCAGCCTATGTGGCGGCCAAGCATGGTTTAGTAGGTTTTTCGAAAGTGATGGCGTTAGAAACCGCTGATCACGACATTACCATTAACACCATTTGCCCTGCGTATGTAAAAACCCCTCTCGTTGAAAAGCAAATTGCCGATCAGGCAAAAAACCATGGCATTAGCGAGCAACAGGTGATTGAGCAAATTATGCTCGCGCCTATGCCAAAAAAATCATTTATCGATATTGCAGAAATCACTCACACAGTGCGGTTTTTAATGGCAAAAGAGGCGTGCAATATTACCGGGCAAACCTTGGCGCTAGATGGCGGCTGGACCGCACAATAGGAGTTTAAAATGGCAGGATTTAATAAGGTAGTTTCAAGTTACAGTGAGGCAATGGTTGGGCTTGAAGATGGCATGACAGTAATTGCGGGTGGTTTTGGCCTGTGTGGTATTCCAGAAGGTTTAATTAGCGAAATTAAACGCCAGCAAACCAAAGAGCTTACGGTGGTTTCAAACAACTGTGGTGTTGATGGCTTTGGTTTGGGCATTTTACTTGAAGACAAGCAAATTAAAAAAATGGTGTCGTCGTATGTGGGTGAAAACGCGTTATTTGAGCAGCAACTTTTAGCGGGTGAATTGGAAGTTGAACTCACTCCACAAGGTACCTTAGCTGAAAAAATGCGTGCAGGTGGTGCGGGTATTCCGGCATTTTATACCGCAACGGGTGTGGGTACTTTAGTGGCTGAAGGTAAAGAAATTAAACAATTTAATGGTCGCGACTATTTGCTCGAGCCAAGTATTGTTGGTGATTTTGCCATTATTAAAGCGTGGAAAGCTGACAGCTATGGCAACTGCGTTTATCGCCATACTGCAATGAACTTTAACCCCATGGCGGCTACCGCAGGCAAAATTACCGTGGTAGAAGCGGAAGAAATTGTGGAACCTGGTGAGCTTGCGCCAAGCGAAATTCATACCCCGGGTATTTATGTAAACCGCGTTATTAAAGGTGAATTTGAAAAACGCATTGAGCGCGTTGTGACACAGGAGCAAAACTAATGGCGTTAACCAGAGAACAAATTGCACAGCGTGTGGCACGTGAACTTGAAGATGGTTTTTACGTAAACCTTGGCATTGGTATTCCAACACTTGTGGCAAACTTTGTGCCTGAAGGTATCGAAGTAATGTTGCAATCAGAAAATGGTTTACTCGGCATGGGTCCTTACCCAACAAAAGACCAAGTAGACGCCGATATGATAAACGCAGGTAAAGAAACCGTTACCGCAGCCACAGGTGCTGCCATTTTTAGCTCGGCAGAAAGTTTTGCCATGATCCGCGGCGGCCATGTTGATTTAACTGTGCTAGGTGCATTTGAAGTGGACCAACATGGCAATATTGCCAGCTGGATGATCCCCAAAAAATTGGTGAAGGGCATGGGCGGCGCAATGGATTTAGTGGCAGGTGCCAAAAATATTATTTGTGTAATGACTCACGCTAATAAACATGGTGAATCCAAATTACTTAGCCATTGCAGCCTACCGTTAACCGGTGTGAATTGTATCAATAAAATTGTTACCGATTTAGCAGTGCTCGAAGTAAAAGACGGTGCGTTCCATTTATTAGAACGCGCACCGGGTATTAGTGTGGATGAAATTGTCAGCAAAACCCAAGGCAAGTTAGTGGTACCAGAGTGTGTGCCCGAAATGGTGTTTAGTTAATTTAATTTCCAGTTGTAGCGTTAAACCAAAGGGGAAGCTGAGCACTTCCTCTTTTTATTTTTGGGGTCTGATGCTGCTTGCTGTTTTACGTGCAATAAGGGCGATTACTTATTCGTGTCAAAAACACCACAAGGTTCAGATCAGACTTGGCTTTTATAAATTTCAGTTACCTAAAACTTGGTGTCGTAATTGTGGTTGTAACATGCGTTGGAATTGAAATTGGATATTGAAATATAAGAGCGTGTTGACCTTTGCTGTCTATTTCTGCAGCAGTTTGTTTGTCATTTAGACTAGGCAGAGCGATTGTAGTGTAGCTCTTCTACATAAGTGAGCGACAACACAGTATAAATGCCAAACAAGCGCTGCCTGCAGGCTTCAACCCAAACCGTTATGCTCTTTGTTGTCACTTTTTGACTTAGCTCACAAGGCCTACAAAGCGACGCCGCGATCAAAACGGTTTGGATTTGAACAGAATTAAGACCGTTAAGGTTAGCACGCTCTAACAACCCTGAAAAAGAGCTGACGGATTACCTTACCGACAGAATTAGTGGGCGAATTGGGAAGTGCAAGAGAGGTTACCTTTGGCTGCGCAAATAAAAAATGAGTCGGGAGAGGTTATTGCAGGAGCGTCGGCTCGCACATTTGGTGATTGGCTGTTACTCGATATTTTGTGGGTTTCTGAGCAATTACGAGGCCAAAACGTGGGTACGCAATTTCTTAACAAAATTGAAACAGCGGCGAGAAAGCGAGGCTGCAAAAAGTGCTTGCTAGATACATTAAATTTCCAAGCGATGCCATTTTATAAAAAGCACGGCTATGTTACCCAGTGGGTGCAAGAAGGTTACCCAAAAGAGGGCTGTAAATACTTTATGGTTAAAGCGCTATAACCACTTAAAATACCAATAGTTTTGGCCTTTTTGTCGGCTTTAGTTAGGTATATTTACCTCAGTGTAATAGAAACTATTTTATAGCGTTAGTTTGGTTTGTAAGGTAACAGATCTCATGCGGCCTTTTAGAACGCGCAGTAGTTATAAGGGAATGAAGATTAATGAGAAAGAGCAAATCAATAATATTACTCATAGTGTGGTTTATTTGGGCGGCGGGTAAAGATCTTGATGCCATAGTGCGCTTTGGGCTATCGACCGATTTTTATGTGTTTTCGCTTAATAATCTAACGCCGTTATTCTTCGTTTTTGCATTTATAGTGTTTGTTCTAAATACAGCAACTGTTTATTGCCTTTTTAGGCCTAACCCCAAGGGGTTTTATATTGCAATGAATGCGTTAGTGATTGCGGCTACTCAAAATATATTTACGTTTTGTCTTGCGCTTCGAGATTTAGATGCGGTTCGCAATGTGTATGCGGCAAGCAGAGAAGCGCGAGGTTTGCCTGTGCGAGAAGATGCGCTCAACATGATATTTTCACAGCAAGGCATGTATACATCGTTGCTAATTATGTGTGTGCTTTACCTAGTGATTGGCTTTTTAGTTTTCAAAAAGAGAACGTATCTTGAGCGAACGTTAGTCACTTCTTCATAATTGAATAACGAGCACGATATGTTGCCGTTATGTGTATCTTAATGTACGAGAAATAACGTGTACAAAAACGGCTATTTGATGCTAGAGACTCACATTAACAAATCGATTTAACCTTTTTAGCGACACAAAGTGTTGCTTATTAATACTCCGTAGGAGCTCTTCTTGGAAATTCGAAAACTGAACATGCTGCGAGGTTTAGCTGCGTTGATTGTGTTTTTTACGCATTTTAGCGATATAACCCATTGGCTTGATGGTGCGTTAGGAGGCGGCTCGGGAGCCTACGGGGTAATGCTCTTTTTCTTATTGAGCGGCTTTTTAATGGCGTACTTGTATTTAGGGCAAGGTTTTAACAAACATAACCTTATTCGCTATTTTTTAGCGAGGGCGGCAAGGGTGCTACCACTATTCTTTATTGTTGTTTTCGCGTCGTATTTTTTAACGTTAATGGGAGATGACAGCCTTTATCATATTCCTGACGCTAATAAATTAATGGGGCACTTACTGTTTGTTTACGGTGACAGCGTGCTCTGGTCAATTCCTCCAGAAATACATTTCTATTTATTATTTATCGTATTTTGGCTATTTGCACACAAGCGAAGAGGGTATATTTACCTATCCATTTTGGCAGTAATGATCGCCTTGTTTTTTACCAATTTTCCAAGAATAACGGGTGATATTTATGGGGTTCCATACAATTATTTCAGTATATTAAGAACGCTGCCATTCTTTTTTGTTGGTGTTCTTTTTGGCATGCATTATCACAGCTTTAATGTGCCCGAATACCTTAAAAAACACAGGTTTGTATTGGCTCTTTTGCTTATTCCTTTAATGTACCCTGCGTTTTCACCTGTGACTACTGTTGATAAAGTGAGAATGTGGCTTAGCTACGAAGTGCTGCTTGTTATGAGTACGGTGTTCTTTTGTGTGGTATTTTGGGTTCCGAATAACAATGTGCTTTTGGCAAACCGATTTGGTGATTTTATTGGCAAAATATCGTATTCATTGTACTTATTGCATATGCCGATTATTACTAAAGTAAATCAGCTTAAACTACCTATCGAGATTAAATTGCTACTCTCATTGGTTTTGAGTGTGCTTGTTGCTTTTTTATCGTATCAATACTTTGAAAGGCCGATTGCAAATGTAATAAGGCGAAATGTAAATTTTCGATCTGCTAGTTAATAAAGCGAGCACGTTAATAGCTCGCTTGCGGCTAGGTTAATTTACGTCAGTAATTAGGTGTTTTAGTCGAGCATACCTTGCAAGGCAGTAATACAGCTTGCTATGTGTTTTGGGTTGTACCCTGAGACTTGTGCGCTGACAATAGCACCTTCTTTCATAATACAAATGGCATCAACTAATAATGGGTTAGTGCCTTGCAACTTATTTTCTATTACGGTTTTTACTTCGGCTTTATGTTGCTGACATAGCGCATAAATATTACATTGGGTATCGCTAAATTCAGCTGATGTATTTATAAAAAAACAGCCCCTAAAATCCCCTAATTTGGGTTCATTGTGTGTAAACCAACTTGCCAACGCGTTAAAAAGCAGTTCAATAGTGTGCTGATCCGAATTTGCGCCATCTAACTTATCATTTAGCCATGCCATAAAGGTGTTATGTCGTGTTTCGAGAGCGGCCTCTAATAAAGCGTCTTTACTTGCAAAATGACTGTACAAGGTGCGTTTTGCCACGCCAGATACAGTTAGTATTTCATTGATCCCAATAGCGTGAATGCCTTGCTTATAAAAAAGCGTTAGGGCGGTATCAATAAGCAGTTGCCGTTTTTTACTCATATTCATCTTTGTATGGCTTTGTCTGAAAAGTATATTGACAAAAGTAGACCGGTTTGTCTACCCTAAGGGTGTAGACAAAACGGTCTACTTTTATTTGGAGTTGAAATGAACACATTGTTTTTACCGATACTAGCAGGTATGGGGGCGTTTTTAGGTATCGCTTTACTCTCGTTTTTTGATGCGTCTGTAATGGACTTTGCCTTACTTATGGCGCCGTTTGGTGCAACAGCCGTATTAGTTTTTGGTGTGCCAGAAAGCCCATTAGCACAAGCGAAAAATGTGATTGGCGGCCATCTAATTACAGCTTCGATTGGTATTATATTTACCTTGTATATTGGCGTGTCACCCTTTACTTTAGCGCTGGCATCAGGGCTTGCGGTAACTGCAATGTTATTAACTAAAACAACACACCCGCCAGCGGGAGCAAATCCAATATTAATAATGTTGGCGGGAGAAGGTTGGAGCTTTTTAGTAACTCCGGTGCTGATTGGCGCGGTGCTATTAGTGTTAGTTGGAAAATTAATGTTGGTTGTAAAACGCAATGGGGTAAGTATGTTAAAGCGTGCGTAAATACCAGTCCGATGCGAAAGCGATTTTTACTCTGCTTATGAAGTGATTATCTGAGGCAAATATTGCAGTGAAAAATTAATGCAATTCGGCTTCTAGCCAGTCCTGTGCTTCATTTACTGTTTTGAAAAAGGCGATGTTTTGCTGTTTTAATGATGGCGTGCGCGTTAACAAAATATGTTTTGTGACGTTGTCATCAATGATAAATGCTTTTGCAACGATTGCTTGCTGATTTAACCAGTGATTGTAGTTATCGAGGGTTTGGTATGCCTCTGGCGTGCCACCCTCAATTTCTAGATTATTGATTAGCATTGCAAACGGCTTGCCGGCAAAGTCACTGATTATTGTTTTCACCTGATTGATGTAATCACTAATACCACGCTCACTAAAGCTGCCAATAAGTTTGGCGTAAATAATGCGCTCACTTAATAGGGATACGGTGAACTTTCCATAGCTACTTGATGAATTAACTTTCATTTTCGGTGATTAGGGGTGAAAAATGTAATTGTAACCGAATTAGTGACAGATATCAGTTGGAATTTAATACGAATTTGTTGGAGGGGAGCTGAGGCAAATAGATTACTTGCCTCCGGAATTTTTGCTTATAAAACCACTAGGTTTTCAGCTTGAGGTCCTTTTTGACCTGTCGTTACAGTGAACTCAACTTTCTGACCTTCAGTTAAGGTACGGAAGCCGTCACCAGTAATAGCACTAAAGTGTACAAATACGTCTGGGCCTGATGCTTGCTCGATAAAGCCAAAACCTTTTGATTCATTAAACCACTTTACAGTGCCGTTTACTTTTTCTGACATGATATAAATCCAGTATATAAATAGGGGTGTAACAATTGCTCACAATGAGCGTGAATAGCGTCAAAATAAAGCAAAGTGTTAATAACAACAGAACGACGTACATCATATTCGGCGAAATGAAGAAATAATACTGTAACTCAACTTATTAGCTACTAACTCAAGTTAACTGGCATGCAAGTCAAAGTCAATGATAATTTAATGACAATGTTGGGAAAATTTTACTCAATTTTTGTTTGATTAGTGAGCGCTTTATGCGACTCAATATACACAGAAAGATTGGCTTTTCTGATGGTTTAATACTTGAAGTATAAGTAATTAATTTAAATATTGTGATAATGACAAGAGGTTACATTGGTTACAGTAGTGTTAAGCATGCAAAAGACACCGCGGTGACATTTGTGAAGCGCTCAAATACATCGGTAACACGTTGCAGTTTATTACTTTAAACTGCAACGGACAGTTCGCTTTGATGCGACTTCAATTAAAGGTGCATTCCCCGAATTGGATAGTTATTTTCGCGGTTACAGATCTTGTTTAAATCGCTTTTATAACGACAAAAAATAGAGGATATATGGGTGATGAGAAGGAAAAATGTAAATTTATTAACTAATGTTAAAGACATCTAATAAAAAGAGGCTAAGCAACCCACTTGCTTAGACGCTTTTTAGTTATGTAGCAAACATTAGGTTGAGAATGTTATGAAATTTGTTCATAAGGTTGCAATTGCATCTTCACTGTTACTTATCATCACCATTGCCTTTCTTGGCACCATTCAGTTTTTCACCATTAAATCAAAACTTCACACAACCATCGAAGAAAGTATTGAAGACATTGTGCACGGTGTTAAAAACACCGTTTCGTCAGAACTCGGTGGGAAAAAAGCAATTGCCAGTTATGCTACATCGCTTGCGCAATTAGACCCTTCTCATCAGCACATTACCGATGTCATTCGTATTCCAGAAATTAAACAAGAGTTTTTACTGATCGGCGGCGGCTACGAATCGGATGGTTCAAACTTTAAAAGTGACCCTGATTGGGAACCAGGGGCTGGTTGGGACCCAAGAGTAAGACCTTGGTATGTAAAAGCAAAAAATGAAAGGCAACTGATTATTACCGAACCTTATGCGGATTCGGCTACAGGTGAAATACTGATTTCCGTTGCCACTCCGTTGATAAAAGCCAATGAGTTTATTGGTTCAATCTTTTTTGATTTGAGTTTGTCTGGTTTATCGGATTTGGTTAATCGCGTGCAATTGTTCGATGCTGGTTACATTTTTATTGTATCGGAAAGTGGCGTGGTGATAGCCCATCCCGATTCCAGTAAAAATGGTAAAAATATGAGTGAGTTTTTACCAAATTCTCGTATTCAGGTTAATAACATTGAACACCCAATCGTTGATGGCGCAGAGTTTAACCTTCGATTTGCTAAAATCCCTGAGCAGGATTGGTACATAGGTGTATTACTTAACGAAAAAATTGCCTACAAAGCGGTCACCGATATGCGTAACCAAGTTGTTATTTTTAGTATTATTGCGTTAATCGTGAGCGTCTTAGTGCTGCAGTTTATAATTAAAAAATTATTGACGCCGCTTAATGCACTAAACAGTGCGATAGAGAATATTGCAACTGGTGAAGGGGATTTAACAAGACGGCTATCTACCGATACAGATCAAGAATTTGCTGAACTGGCCACCGGGTTTAACCTGTTTAAAGAAAACCTGAGAGAACAGATTAAGCTGTTAAAGTCGACTGGCGATGATGTTTTGAGCAGCATGAAAGTATCACAACAAGGCGTACACGATTCGAATGCTGCGGTATCGACGCAGTTGCAAGAAATTGATTTGCTTGCCACGGCGATGAATCAAATGACGATAACTGCTTCCGAAGTTGCCAATAATGCGCAAAGTGCCGCTGAAGCAACGAAAGAAGCTGATAACGCCACCCAAACAGGGGTGCAAATCGTAGAACAAACAACCTCATTGATTGATACATTATCGACGCGCATTGAGCATGCGGTTGGTAATGTCGAAATTTTAGAAAATGCGACCCATAACATTGAAACCATTTTGCAAGTGATCAACGAGATTGCAGAACAAACTAACTTGCTTGCGCTTAATGCTGCAATTGAAGCTGCAAGGGCAGGTGAACAGGGGCGTGGTTTTGCCGTGGTGGCCGATGAAGTTCGTACACTCGCCTCTCGTACCCAAGATTCCACAACTGAAATTCGCGCCATGATTGATCAATTGCAATCGGGCGTAAAAACGGTTGTAGAGGCTATGAAAGTAAGCCAAGGCGCTGCACAAGAAACCGTTGAACAAGCAAAAAGCACACAGCAAGCACTCGATAGAATTTGCGCTGCAATTAATTTAATTAACGACATGAATACGCAAATTGCATCGGCAGCCGAAGAGCAAAGTTCGGTGTCGGAAGAAATTAATGAAAATACCGTTAGGATCCGGGATATTTCGGTCAATGTTTCTAATTATGCGCACCAAACGAGCGAATCAATTGAGTTGCAAGCGAATAGTATTCAAGAACAGAAGCAAATATTAGACCGCTTTAAGGTGTGACGGACAATCGCCTGTTTAATCAATGGACAATAGTTTAGTCAGTTAGCCATAGTGAGGATACACCGATGAAATGCTTTAACTTACTGCTTTGTGCACCGTTACTTTTTGCTCATGTTGCACATGCCGATACCAGCCAAGAAAATGAAATTGAGCTTATAAAACAGCAGTTACTTGAGTTGCAAAAACGTTTGGCAGATTTAGAAGCAAAAGCCAACCAACAAGGCGCAACGAATAAAAACGATGTGCCAGAAAACCCAGAGGTTTTACAGCCCAAAAAGAGCGAAGACGGCAGTATTAAGCTGTATGCGACGTTGCGGCCAACTTACGGTTATATTGAAGATCATAACGATGATTTTTGGGACATTCAGGATGCGTTGTCTCATGCAGGATTTAAATCTACCTACCAATTTAAACCCGGTTGGCAGGCAATCGCTCATGGCGAATGGAGTATCGATCTTGGCAATAATGGTGACTTTGGTAAGGCCAGACAAGTATACGTGGCGCTAGATTCGCCAGTCGGTCAGTTTGGTCTTGGAAAACAAAGACCGGTGCAATACACCTTAATTGCTGAATATGTAGATATTTTTAACCATCGCAGTAGTCCCTTTGCTTACGATGTTGAAAGCCCGTTTTTTGTCAATAACCTAGTTACCTATGAAAACCAAATTAATGATTTTAAGTTTATGATAGGTGGACAGTTTGACGGCGATAGTGGCGATGATTTTGCCGACTTTGTTAATACCGGTTTAGGTTACAGCCGAAATGGCTTGCACTTAGCGCTAACCTATTCAACGCAAGATGATTATGATCAACAACAAATAAAAATTGGTAAAACTGAAGTGGTAGCGGGCATGGCAGCGCTTGATATTAGCGACAATCTTTATGCCGCTATTGCGTATCAAGATGTTGACTATCAGCGTGCTAACTCAAGAAGTGGCTCCACGCTCGATGTTTCACTTGCCTATCGTTTTCATCCTTTGTACCGCGCTAAATTAGGCTTCTTTGACTTTGATGATGGAAATTCAAAACTTGAAACTAAAAGCCATCAAGGAGCCAACTTAACATTTGAATGGCTGCCAAGCGATAATCTACGTTTTCATTTAGAATATTTAACGAAAGACTTTGATGCCTTGGACGACACGCAGTCAATTTCGGTAGGCTTTCGCTATGATTACTCTCAGCAGTGGGCGTATTAGAACTACATGAAAGTTAAGTACTATTTGCGTTTGTGCCCATTTGTTTCGTTTAGTTTACTGCTTTTTTGCAGTGCCTATTTATTGGCGGCAGATAGTCAAGAAGTACGCATTTTAGTGGACGATGATTATCCGCCTTACAGCTACATTGAAAATGGCAGAGTGCAAGGAATCTACATTGATCTTATACGCCAAGTAAGTCGTGAACTTGCACCTAATTATCATATTACGTTTGTGCCACTGCCATGGAAGCGTGCATTAATGCTTGTTGACCAAGGCAAAGAGCTTGCCATTTTGCCTCCTTATAAACACCCTGAAACACGACCCTTTATTTCTCATTATTCGGAAAAAATTGGGTTAGAAGAAGTCGTAGTGTTATGCCATAAAAACGTGCGATTAGTTGATTATTTTTCTCAAAATAAAACCTCAAAGCCGCTTAGTTTAGGCATTAATGCGGGTTATATACTGCTCAATGACAAATATTCAAATGCGGTTAAACAGGGCACAATTTTGTTAGAAAGTAATAAGAGCACTGAACATAATGTTGAAAAATTACTGAAACGGCGAATTGATTGTTATATAAATGATAAAACATCAACTTTGCTGGTGTTAAAAGATGCGTTAGCGCAAAATGATATGCTGAATAATGCCGATTTTATTGTTATGGAAACCATTTCTTCCCAATCTGCACATATTGGCTTTTCAAAAGAATATGTGAAATATTTTACTGATTTTGAGTTGTTTTTGGCTGAGCTAAATAACGCCATTAAACTGATATCTAATCAGCAGCGAACGACTGACTCAGTTGAGCAATAAACTTAATCTATAAAGTGGTACATAAGGATATGACGTTTCTACTCTACACTTCTGCTTGCTTACTGTTACTTGTATCGTTAGCACACTCTTACCTTGGTGAGCGTTACATTCTGATAAGGCTATTTAAGCGAGATAATTTACCTAAGCTTTTTGGTAACGATGATTTTACCAAACGCACATTGCGTTTTGCTTGGCATTTAACCTCGGTTACTTGGGTTGGTTTTGCCGCTATTTTGTTGGTACTTGCAGAGCCAAACCTTAATAAGGTTACGGTGCTTTATATTATTGCAGTGACGTTTGCTATTTATTTTATCGTGGCGTTAGTGGGCTCGAAAGCAAAACACTTGTCGTGGATTTTATTTGCGGTAGTTAGTGCTTTGACCATGGTTGCAGCCAATGGTTAGCGTTTTGCTGTTTTTTCGATAAGCAATAAAAATAGCGCTTTACGTGCTATTTTTAATTATCGCAAAGTGGTTTTGTGTTAAACGTTACAGGCCTTCTGGCTTTTTCGTTGTTTTGCGGTTACTAAGGCATTTTTAATAACTTGCTCTAACAGCGCTTTATCGCTTCCTGGGCCAATGGTAAGTAATTTTGTTCCGGTGTCAGGTTTGCCGCGATAAGGTCTTACATATACTTCTCCGTCTGGGCAACGCTCAAAATATACATAATGGGGCTCATTGGCGATAGTGGTACAGCCTTTTATGCGTAAAATGGTGCTGGGCAAAGCATCGCAAATGTCTTTTACACATAGGTAATCGGGTAAATGCGGCAAATCGGCCGAACTCGATGCCCAATGCGCTTTATGATGGTCGAGTTTTGTAGCACTATTTTCAGACGGTGCGACTTCAGGCAACTGGGTGATGTCTAACTCATCTGCACTGATTATTTTAGCGCTTGGGTTGAGCGCTTTTAACTGAGTCTTTACAGCTTCAATTCGTGCGCTTTCAATACCACTTTCATGGGTTAATACCAAGATTGACGAAACCTGTATTTGATTAGCCTCAAGCTCGTTATGCTCCCCTCGCAGTTGCCAATTTTTCACGTCAACAACCGATATTTGAACGGGCGGGAGAAATCGTTCGTCTATGCCAACGCCTAAAAAACCCATTAACGAACATGCATCGGTTGTGCCGTTCGCTTCGACAAAGGTGATGCCATTTTTGCGTTCAGGTATACGATTTACAGAATCCCTGAGTTCAGAAATACCGCTACAACAAATACAACTACCGCTGAGTGCTTTTAGCCATTTTGAGTCTATTTTTTCACTTAATTGTGCCACATCGAGGTTGGCATTTTCATAGTCATTAAGCACTACGAATGGATTCCAATCGCGTTCAACAGCGTTATCTACGAGCTTTTTAAGTAAAGTTGTTTTTCCTGCGCCAAGAAATCCAACAATGACGATGATTGCTTCCATTAAATATCTCCAATAGAGTGCACGTCGAGATAATTCGACGTACTTTCACGATTAAAACTTTGTTACTAGCCAGTCTTCATTTTTTGTAAAGTACAAGGTTTTTACCTCGCCCTTACCTTCTATGTTGACCATATTTACTTGTGTTGGCCAAAGCTCTCTTAATGCGCCATTAAATAGCTTTATGCCGGTGAGATCGGTTGGTAACTTCGTTTCTTGGTAAACCCAAAAAAACTTGCCATCTACTTCAAAGCCAACATCATTTAGCGCTAATGTGTTTTCAGCAAGGTCTTTAATAAAAAACTGCGTTGCCACATAGTTTGCGAAGTCATGCTGGGTTTCTTTTGAGCCGATGATATCGGCTTTTTTATCAAATAAGTGCTGCACGGCATGCTCGGTATCATGCAGATAAAAGCGGTGCATCACTTCAAGTTGATTCGATTGCTTGTTAAAAAGCACTGTTGTTTCAGCTGCTTTTAGCTGGTGGGCGAACGCATTGTTCGCAACCAGCATAAATAGCACAGCAATCAGGGTATAAATTGGCTGTTTCAACGTTAGTTACCCTTGTTCTCTGTTTCTTCTTTGTCAGTTTTTAGTTCCGTTTTAATATCTTGCATAATGTCGCGACGAACTTTAGCTTTGCTCTTCTTCGATTTATACGCTTCAATACGTGATGGAATAATTTGACGTGGGTAGTGGTTATTTTCTACGTCAACATCAGCGGTTTCCCAACCTGGATCAACCACAACGCTCGCTAATTCTTTTTCTTTGTTTGTAACAATTAGTTTGCGTACTTTTTTCGGACTACGACGCCAGATTTCCGCTGGAATATACTGCTCTTCCACCGTACCGTCTTGGTAAGTTAGCTCAAGTAGAATTGGCATCACCAAACCACCAATATTTGAGAACTCTAATACGTAGTAGTTTTTGTCTTCTTTAATCGCCCGCGCTAACGTTTCACGTTCCCAAGGTTTTAAGTCCTTTAGGAATTTTTGATAAGCATTACGCTCTTTATTGGTCACTGTGAAACGGTCATTTTCGTCGTAGAAGTCAGTTACGTCTTTATTGCGGTCAACCCATAGCGTTTTACCTTCGGCTTTATTGCGCTCAACAAATAATGACGATGGCTTGTCATTTTCTATATCGCGTAAACGCGCGAAATCAATATCAGGGTTATGTGTGTCTAAACGCATTTTGTAGACTTTATCGATTGAGATATCTACATGATCGGTTGAGTAAAACCACCCACGCCAGAACCAGTCAAGATCGACACCTGACGCTTCTTCCATGGTACGGAAGAAATCAGATGGTGTTGGGCGTTTGAATGCCCAGCGTTCAGAGTATTCTTTAAAAGCGAAGTCGAATAATTCACGCCCTAGAATGACTTCGCGTAAAATATTCAGTGCTGCAGCAGGCTTAGTATAAGCATTTGGACCAAGGCGCAACACGCTGTCTGATTGAGTCATAATAGGTACTTGGTTTTGTGATTTCATATAACCTGTGATGTCGCGTGGTTCAACGCCCCAAGGAATGGTTGGATCCCACTCGCGACCCGCAACACCATCTAAAAAGCTGTTTAGGCCTTCATCCATCCAAGTCCACTGGCGCTCGTCTGAATTAACGATCATTGGGAAGTATATATGACCAATTTCGTGAATAACTACGCCAATAAGAAAGCGCTTTTCAGCTTGCGAATAAGTGCGGTCACCATCGTCACGCAATTCTGTACGCGGGCCATTAAAGGTGATCATTGGGTATTCCATGCCGCCAACAGGGCCATTTACTGATTGAGCCGTTGGGTAAGGGTAATCAAATGAAAAACGTGAATACACTTCCATGGTGTGAATAACAGATTCAGTTGAGTACTTCTTCCATAAATCGCCCCCTTCTACTGGGTAGAAAGACATTGCCATTACGTGCTCTTGTACGTCACCACCTTGCTGGTAGCCTTTGGCGTCCCATATAAAGGTACGTGATGAAGCCCAGGCAAAGTCACGCACGTTTTCTGCTTTAAACTTCCACGTTTTACGCTTGTTTGTGCCTTCTTTTTCGTTCTCTAATGCTTCTTCTTCAGTAACGATAAATACCGGGCGTTTTGCCGTTTTCGCTTGCTCTAAACGCTTACGCTGCGTTTTTGTAAGTACTTTTTTCGGGTTTGTTAATACACCCGTAGAAGAAACAATGTGATCAGCAGGCACGTCGATTTCAACTTCGTAGTCACCAAATTCTAGCGTGAATTCGCCGCGGCCTAAGAATTCCTTGTTGTTCCAACCTTCGTAGTCAGTGTAAGCATGTAAACGCGGAAACCACTGAGCAAGTAAGAAAATATCGTTACCGTCTTCAAACTTTTCGTAACCAGAGCGCGCTGAAACGGCATTTTCTTCAACAATGTTAAAAGCAAAATCGATAGTAAATTCTACGTCATCACCTGATTTAAGAGGCTTAGTTAGGTCAATACGCATTTGCGTGCCAACCACGGTAAATTTAATCGCATTACCGCGGCTGTCTTTTACCGCTTTTATTTCATAGCCTAATTCATTGTCGGCTTTAAAGTGCATTGCGCGCAATTCATTGAGGTTTAGTTTTGTTGCTTTCGTTGCATCGCCAACTGTGTTTACCGGCCCACGACGACCTAAACCACCAAAGTCAGTTGCCATGTTTGCAATTGAATCATCTTTAAAGCGGTTTTGATCTAGCTGCACCCATAGATATTTTAAGCGGTAAGGAGAATTATTTTGGTAGGTAATATCTTCTGTAGCTGTAATGCGTCGCTTTTGTTCATCAAGCGACACTTTAATTTTGTAGTCGACTTTTTGTTGCCAATAGCGCTCGCCTGGTTCACCTGAGGCATTGCGATATACATTCGGTGTTGGTAGGACTTCTTCCAGTTGACGGAACTTGTCTTCAAAACCACCCTTTGTTTGCTTTATAGCGCTCGCATGTGCACCAGCGATAAGAGTGAGAGGAAGAAAGATCGTAAACATCAACGATTTTCTTATTGTCATAGTTTCAGGTCTTATGGTTAGTTTTTGATTGAAAAAGAAGCAAGCTGATACCAAGACATTAAACTACACAATGCGGTTCGGCATAATGCATGAGTATTTGCGTTAAGTGACTGAATATCAGATGCTTGCTATGAAATATTTTCGTTTAATCTATAAAATCTAGGGTGATCACCAGTCGTCTTTGATCTTTTGCTTGGTTGGGTGAGCGATGAACAAGTCCCGCGTGCTCATTATTAATCCAGCCTGAGCCTTTTAATAGCGCAACATCACCTTCTGTTAATTGTTGTATTTGAGACTCATTTTGGTAAACACCTGATTCTTCATCGCTTAAACCGACACTTGCTGCACCTAATTTACTATGGTCAACATCTTCATGTTGTAACCACTCAGTTGCCGGTCCACTAAAAGTTGATACCAAGCGGCACGGTATTTTATCGACATGAAACTTTGGGCACATCGCTTTGCCTAGAATCGTTAAGCGTAAGCCCGCCCGTTTTAGCTCAAACAACGTACAAAACATATCAAGTAACGTGTGAATGTGCTGGCAAAGTGCGGTGTGACTTGCTAATTCGCTGTGCTCTGAAAGCTGTTTGATTATGTCGTTTGGTGTTGCAGCAATAACGAGATTGAGATGTTCACTATTCGCTAAAATAGTGTTTGCGTCGTCGATTGCTTGTTGATTTAAACTTTCCTGCCAAACAGCGATATTGATATCTTCACGGTAAATATCTGCCAGTACACTTGGCATATCTGACATCGCTGCACGACGAATATCCAGATCATAACTTTCTTGAATAGCTTGAACGCTCATTTTATTGCCCCAAAAAAGTGAATAAGCTTAAATGAGCTTATTCACATATAATATATGCCTTCAATTGTAATGTTATATTGTAACATTTTTCAAGGGCAAATATTGAAATGTGACGTTAACGGTTAAATACCAATGGCATTGCGCTGGTGGTGTCGTCAATAATGTCGCCATGGCTGTATACGCATTGACCATTCACTAAGGTGTAGCGAATGCTATGGGAAAACTGATGACCAGCAAATGGTGACCATGCACAGTGATAATGGGTATTGTCGTGTGTTACCGCCTCGCTTGCTTTATTACTCACCACAGTTAGGTCAGCAAAGTAGCCTTCTCGAATAAAGCCGCGTTCATTAATTTTGAAACGCTTGGCGGGATTATGTGCTGTTTTTTCAACAACTTGCTTAATAGTTAATGCGCCGCGCTTTACTTGGTCAAATAAACTCAGCAGCGCATGTTGCACCAGTGGTAATCCTGCGGGTGCTTCACTATAGGGCACTTGTTTTTCTTGCCATGTATGCGGTGCATGATCGGTGGCAATAATGTCTATTCGGCCATCGTTTAACGCGTTTAACAAGGCGAGGCGATCATGCTCTGATTTAATCGCAGGATTACACTTAATTAAATTACCAAGGCGAGTGTAATCATCTTGGTTAAACCATAAGTGATGGACACAGGCTTCTGCGGTAATATGCTTGTTATCGATGGGGCCTGCTTCAAAGAGTGCCAGCTCTTTAGCTGTTGTGATATGCAACACATGTAGGTCACTACCATACTTTTTAGCTAAATTTACAGCATAAGAAGAGGAGGCATAACACGCTTCAGCATCGCGAATAATCGGATGGTCGTGAATCGTTAGCGGTCTATCTGCCAATCCTTTTAAATTGTTAGCAATAATATCGCCTTTCTCACAATGTGTGGCGATAAGTATTGGGCATTCTTTAAAAATTGCTTCGAGCGCAACTGGGTGCTCTACTAATAAATCGCCTGTTGAAGCACCCATAAACACTTTTACACCGCACACTGTTTTTGGGTCACACGCCTTAATTTGATCAAGGTTGTCAGGAGTCGCGCCCAAGTAAAATGCGTAGTTTGCCAGTGAATTTGCCGCGGCAATATCGCGCTTATGCCTTAAATCCGCATGGTTTGTGGTTGCAGGATTTACATTGGGCATTTCCATATAGCTAGTAATGCCACCGGCTACCGCCGCGCGCGATTCGCTCGCAATGTTTGCTTTCCACTCAAGACCAGGTTCGCGAAAGTGTACTTGATCATCAATCATTCCCGGAAGTAACCAATCCCCATTTAAATCGATAACTTGTTCATTTGCTTGTGCGTTAAGGTGTTTTTCGATGCGTTCTATCCGGCCTTTATTTATCCGTAAATCAGCTTCAAACATGCTGTTTTCATTAACAATTTTGGCATTTTTTAAAAGGGTTTGATTCATTTTCTATCCCGCATAATGTGAACGTTAATGGCTCAAGACGAACACGTTTGGCAAATGCCTTGAAATTCGTATTGAGGTGATTTGAGTTGAAATCCGTGTTTTGCAATATGCTCACTTAATTCATTTGTGATGGTGTGTGGAATATGGATTTCGGTGACTTTTTGGCACACATTACAAATTAA
Source organism: Pseudoalteromonas sp. MMG024 (assembly GCF_021654175.1). Taxonomy (NCBI): domain Bacteria; kingdom Pseudomonadati; phylum Pseudomonadota; class Gammaproteobacteria; order Alteromonadales; family Pseudoalteromonadaceae; genus Pseudoalteromonas; species Pseudoalteromonas sp. MMG024. The sequence goes on along the minus strand of NZ_JAKFZO010000009.1, from coordinate 4,039 downwards.
AAATTGGCTGTGAGGATGATGTGATTGGCACTCTAAATGGGCACAGGCAATGTATTTGTTTACAAGGTCGAGCTTATGAACAAGGTTAACCGAAACGAGTAAATCGAGCGTGCGATAAATTGACACTACAGGAATAGACAGCGAGAAATCGTTCTCACAAAAATGTGCTAATTCGTAAGGTGAAAGCGCCCGATTAGCCAGCACTAAGGTATGGAAAATTTCCATGCGTTTTTGTGTTGCTTTTACACCTGCGAGTTTGAACCGCTTTTTCAGTTCGGCTTCCTTTTCAATTGATAACATTTTCGCCCCTGTTATGAATTATTGAAATGTTATAATATAACAAAATAAATCAAAGGCAACATACACAGCGATTTAATGAAAATGTCGTCTTTATGGGATAGGCTAAAATTTATAACGAGAGAGGGCATTTATAATGGTTTCACGCAGACAATTTACTAAAAATACCGTGACATTAGCGTTTATGGGGTTGAGCAGTAGTTTACTCGGCTGTGCAATTTCGCCATCGAGTAATTTAAACCGTGTTAGCACCCCCAGTGTGCACGGCTATGGTGATTTAGTTGAAGATCCAAAAGGGTTAATTGATCTGCCAAAAGGATTTAGTTACCGCGTTATATCTTCTTTGAATAATGAAATGAGTGATGGTTTAACGGTACCCGATCGCGCCGATGGTATGGGCTGTTTTGCGCTTGATGAAAACCGGGTTGCGCTTGTGCGTAATCATGAATTAAGCCCAAAGCATTTAGATGATGCATCAAATGAGATTAAACATCACATAAGCGACCTTGCTTATGATTCTCAACATGACAAAGTGGCACTCCCCGGAGGTACCACTCACATCATTTACAATTTGCGTACGCAAAAAGTAGAGCGTGAGTTTTACAGTTTAGTTGGCACGATTCGAAATTGTGCGGGCGGCATAACGCCTTGGGGAAGTTGGCTAACGTGTGAAGAGTCGGTGGCGACACCCGATGACGAAATAAGCAAATCCCATGGTTATGTATTTGAGGTGCCGGCAACTGCAACGGGTTTAGTTGAAGCAAAGCCACTTCGCGCTATGGGCCGCTTTAATCACGAAGCGGCTGCAGTTGATCCGCGTACAGGCATTGTCTACCTCACAGAAGATAGAGGCGATAGTTTGTTTTATCGCTTTATTCCTATCGTTAAAGAAAAATTGCACTTAGGTGGTCAATTACAAGCACTTGTTTTTAAACACAGCAAACACTTCGATACACGCAATTGGCAGCTAACCACTTTGCCACTTGCAAAGTGGTTTGAGGTGGAATGGATAAACCTTGATAACCCTGAAAGCCCAGAAGATGATCTGCGTAAACGCGGTTATGAAGCGGGCGCAGCGGTTTTTGCTCGTGGTGAAGGCATTCATTTTGGTGATAACGAACTTTATTTTTGCTGCACCAATGGTGGTACAAAGCAGCTTGGTCAAATAATGAGATATCAACCGTCTGCTTTTGAAGGCTCGGATAACGAGGCAGAGCACCCCGCGTTATTGCAGTTGTTTTTAGAAAGTAGCGATGAATCACTATATAACTTTGGCGATAACTTAACGGTGATGCCAAATAGCCATTTATTGGTATGTGAAGACCAATATAGTTTATTTCCTGATAACTATTTACGCGGTGTAACGCCAAGTGGGGCGGTTTATCCATTTGCCAAAATAAATATTAGTACAGAGCCGGCAGGGGCGTGTTTTTCGCCAAATGGTGAGGTGTTATTTGTTAATTTGTATTCGCCTACGCGCACTTTGGCAATTAGGGGTCCTTGGCAAAACTTTATAAATGAAGCAGCCGAAGCAGAAACTGTTAACAACATAAGTTGACCTTTGTTGTTTGTTTTTGCAAGGTAATAGCTTTATTTCTCGTTACTGGTTTTTACATGTTTAGTTCAATTAATGCGCTGGGTAAATTTACCCTATACGTGCTTTTTATTATTAGCTTTAATCTTAACGCCGCGGATCCGAAATTAACGATAAAGCCAATACAAAATGGAGTTTATGAGCATATTTCCTATCAGCACGTTGGCCAGTGGGGTAATGTTGCTGCACGCGGGTTAGTTGTTGTTGACGATAAAGAGGCTTACATGATTGATACGCCTTGGTCGATCAGCGACACCGAAAAGCTGATTAATTGGATAAAAGAGCAAGGCTTTACACTGAAAGCCGCAGTTGTGACGCATTTTCATCAAGATGCAAGTGGCGGATTGACTGCACTAAACCAGCGAAATATTCCAACTTATGCTTATAAAAAAACGAATCAGTTATTAGAAAAACATAAAGGGCTGTCGGCAACACATATTATTGAAGAGGATAAGTTTTCGCTGCTCAAAGATAAAATAGAGGTATTTTATCCTGGTGGCGGGCATACTACTGATAATGTTGTGGTATGGCTTGAAAAGCCACAAACTCTCTTTGCAGGCTGTTTTGTAAAGGGGCTTAACAGCAAAAATTTAGGCAACCTTGAAGATGCGCGTGTTTCAACGTGGCCAACATCAATTGAAAATACGCTCAGTGCGTATCCACATATCAAGCATGTATTTCCGGGGCACGGTCGCGCTGGCGATAAGTCGTTACTACTTCATACCGCCAAACTAGCCAAAAACTACTTGGCAGAGCAAAATAAATAATTAGCTCAGGGGCAATAATTTAAGTGCACTAAGGTGCGCTTTTTATATTTGCCAGCAAGTCATTAATTAGTTCTTCGCGGTCGTTTTTCATACGCGTTAAAAGCTGCTCTGGTAGGTTTAAATTCTCACCGTGTTTACTGCTCCACACAATCATTTCAAGCAATATTGGCAAGGTATCTTTACCTGCTTGAGTAAGTGTATACAGCTTTTTTCGTTTATCGCTTTGCGCTGTTTGTTTACTTATTAAACCAACATTTTCTAGTTTTTCTAGCCTGCTCGATAAAATATTTGTTGCCATTTTCTCTTCAGAGTTTTGTAACTCCGAATAAGAATTTTTATTGAAGAAAATCAAATCCCTTAGGATCAGTAAGCTCCATTTATCACCAAGGTGATCCAACACATTCGAGATAGGGCAAAGTGATCGTTTAGTCATAAATATACTCATTGAATAAGTTTTAGAGAGTTTAATTTACTTGCAAACTGCAAACTGCAAACTGCAAACTGCAAGCAAAAAATTTAACTTGCAAAGTGAAAGTTAAATCAGCAACTATATTTGAGAGTATTTATGAGCAAACCACATATTAATGTTGCAGCGTTAATCAAGCCTCACTGGTCAACACAAGACAGAGAAAAAGTTGAGGCCGTTATCGCCTTTGTTCAACTGATAATGAATGACCATAATTTCGACCAAGTGACCAAACAATACGGGCAAAATAGTTATAGGCAACATAACCGTACCATCGCTGATAATATTGAGGGCGTGGTTAAAGCGGTAAGCGATCTTGTAAAAACGGCCCCGGAATTTAGTTATGATGTTAAACATGCATTTGTCGATGGGGATTACGTTATTATTCATTCGCATGCAACGCTAAAACGTAAACATAGTGGCGATGATACCCAAGGTTTCAATATTATCGATACATGGCGTTTAGAAAATGGCCAATTAGTAGAGCATTGGGATGCCGTGCAAGGTTTAAGTTTTTCGATGCGTTTATATAGTTTGATGGTTGGCGGCAAAGTGCGAAATAGTAATGGTGTGTTTTAGCCTTTTGGTGCTAGCAAAAAAATACCTCTAATTTATAGCTGCTTAGATGTGAAAAAATCTTTCTAACCAAAAGCCCACCCGTGAGCTTTTGGTTACTTTTCTTGATTAGAATGACCTTCTTTTAATCGAAAGACCGTCTTCGGCGTTCTATTTTTCTCGGCAAATTAGTACGTTGCCAAAGATAAGTAATCACAAATTTATCAGGATTAATTTGAACAGCTACGCTCTCTGGCTCGCATTAATCATTTTAATGATGCTTTTAGGTTTGAAACAAGTGGTAAATTACTATTAGCAAAAGCTTTTAAGGTCGCAAATGAGCGAATAGCAGTCATTAGG